>JAQTVP010000116.1 GCA_028707015.1 Dehalococcoidales bacterium
ATCGCTCCAATCGCTATGTCGATAAGCACTTTCTCATTGGGAATGAAAATATCACCTGGTGCAGAAACTGTAAAGATAGGAAACAGCACCGCGATGGTTTCAAGACAACAGGATACTATCTCCCTTAATTGGGTGAACAAGACGGGCTGGGGACTCTCGCTCACAGGAAACAAAGGAATGACGTTTGAAGAGCTATTAAAGATAGCTGAATCGGTAACATCCCCGCCACAAGAGGTATTGCAAGTGAGTCTTGTTCCGGATGGGGATTTGTTAGTACTCAGGGGCGAGTCTAAGGATATTACTATCCATCTACAGTGTAATTCCAGTACATTCATGACAATATCGATCACGCGTGACACCCGCATCAGTAACCTACCCGCGGGTATCGATGTAACTGCTACACAAACCTCTCTGACACTTAGCTCTATGCAAAGTCTGGACGTGATCCTTAATGTGAAGGTAGGCACTAATGTTCCCTCCCCCACCTGGTCATACCAACCTGCTTCAGAAATACTCTCAACAGATACCCCACCCCCATTTGGGACAATTACCGAGGAACCCTCGTATTCTTTACGTTTTATGGTCTCCTATCAATACACAACCGCGAATGCATTAATAATCCAGGGTAATGAAGATCTTTCAACAAGACTCCGTATCGATCCACCTGCTGACTTGCCGGAAGGTATGGTGACATTAAAGAAAGCCGAAGAGGCAGTAGATTTCCCGGTAGGGCTTTTACTGCCCGCATATTTCCCGGAAGGAACAAGTCCACCGCCGATGGGATACAAAATCAGTGCTGAAAAACCATACAGTATTTCAGCTTTCTACTCCACAGTTCAGGTTGTCCTGAGCCCAGAACCGGGCATTACACAACCGCCTGATGATTTCCCCGGAGAACGGATGACGATCCGTAAAAAGCAAGTCATCATCGGGCAAAACATAATCGACTGGTGGATATACGATATTCATTTTAGTGTGATAAGTGATGAAATACTGATGAGTGAACTGAAGCTGGTGGCTGAGTCCATGATGCTGATTGGGCCAGGTTCCGGAAGCTGGTTGGGAGTAAGACCGTAAATAGCTGGAAGGAAATCACCCTTTGTGATAGCAATGTCACTGACGGGGTGGGGGTTTATCGAACATTCGTAGTATTGTAACGCAGAGGTAGGATAAAATGAGAAAACTTGTTGGAGCGCTATCTTTGGTAATAATTATGCTACTGGTGCTATCGTGTAAACCGGATGGGAACGCAGTCCCGGATGCAAATAATCCTGACTCAAATATTCCGATAGCTTTTTCTGTCGGAGACCCAATTTGGGATTTACTATTTGACGGTGACGAAATGTGGGTGGGTACTACTGGGGGGGTTGTAAGATGCGACCTGAAGAAAGAAACAACTCAAAAATACACCATACAAGATGGTTTGGGTAGCAATGTATCCAGAAAGTTGGGACAGGACACTCACGGTAACATCTGGGTAACCGGTTATCTGGCAGGGGTCAGCTGTTTTGATGGGACTAGATGGCAGAATTTTACTGTTTCAAATGGATTAATAAGCGACGATGTGATTACTCTGGAAGCTGACAGTAAGGGTGGAGTTTGGGTTTCGGCCTACTGGGGTGTAAGCTACTACGATGGAACCCAATGGCAGGCATTCACCAATGTGCCTCCTGATACTTTAGTTACCGGAGGTAAAAACCCTAACAATCCGGAAGCTACCTTAATCGAAGACGTTGAATTAAGTGCGGTGGACGTCATCTTTATAGACAGCCGAGGCGATGTCTGGTTCAACAACCGCCATAACGGCGTGACCCGTTTTAATGGTGAAAACTGGGAACTCTTTTCTACTGAGGACGGACTAGCAGAAGGAGGCGTCAGCGCTATTACCGAGGATAAAGATGGTAATCTCTGGTTCGGTAGTATGAAAGGCATTACTTGTTTCGATGGTTCCCAATTTCAGGTATTTACCATCAAAGAATACCAGTCCATAATACCTCGGCCTCAAATTCAGGATATCCTACAGGATCAACAAGGCAATATCTGGGTGGCAGCTTACGGGGGTGGCGCTATCCGCTATGACAAGACTAGCTGGCTGGTTTTCACTCACACTGGTGGACTACCGAGCGACAATGTCCGATCAATTCATTTATACAAAGAAGGAAGCATAGGCGTAATTACCGATAAGGGAGTTAGTCGCTTTAAGGGGACTGGCTGGCAAACACTGACCACGGAAGATGGTCTGCCTGATGGCGAAATCAGGGTTGTTGTCACAGATGATGATGGCAACCTCTGGTTCGGGGGCACAGGGGGTGAGATAAGGCGAATACAATGATGAAATGATGCGCCGTTGCTTATCTTTTTTATGGCATACAACCCCCTTATCCACTAAAAGTTGTAAGGATTAACGTTCACGGTTCATACAAGAAATCCGATTTGTCTCTTTAAGTTAATAACCAGAGGATTGTGACATTGAGTCACATTCATTCAGATTGTTCATCCGGCTAAAAGATTATGTCCCCTCCATAAAGTTGGTGTATATTGCTACGGAGTTAAAGCAACAGAAAGCAGGAGTAATTTTTGTATGAAAGGTTTCATAAAAAGTTTACGATATGCTTTTCACGGATTATCCTCAGCATTAAAAACGGAGAGAAATCTGAGAATTCATATCATAGCAATGTTTTTAGCACTGGTACTGGGATTTTACTTGAAACTTTCCATAACCGAATGGGGCATTATAATACTTACAATAGGGTTTGTCCTAGTCGCCGAGCTATTTAACACCGCTATTGAAAGATTGGGCGATGATGCTGCTAATGGTAGTCAGAAGAAGTTGATAAAACAAGCAAAAGATACAGCTGCTGCCGGGGTACTGCTTTCTGCTATAACCGCGACCATAATCGGTATTATGTTCTTAGTTATACCATTCATCCAGAGCATCCTATGATGGGTTTCCCACGTGAATTTGGTGAACTGTCCGTATAAGATAAAGCATAGCTCCTTTCGTGTTATATTATGATGATGTCCAAAACAAAATTAACAATATCCACAATTAATTTTATCTCAAATAAGAGAATCTGGGCTCCGCTTGCACCTTACCTTACTATTGGAACTGGATTACTTATTTTAAACAATGCATGGATAGCGATTTTAGGTTATCACCTCAGTATCATCATTATTCTTTTCTTTGCAAGGATAAAAATCTCCTTAAAACAAATTTATGGAAATAAAAATCATAATATTCTTATCATTACATCTATTCTAGGTGGTTTTAGTGGACTGCTACTATATCTGTTATGGCATTTCTTGACTATACCCAAGGATATCAATATATATCTTCATAATATCGGGTTGACTACAGCGCTGTGGCCTTATTTTATGGCATATTTTGCGATGGTTAATCCATTGCTTGAGGAATACTACTGGCGAGGCTATTTAGGCAGCAATTCAAAATGGATAACCCTTAACGATTTATTATTCTCAGGGTACCATATCATGGTAATTGCAGGGAAAATCGGTGTAATGTGGTTGATTATTGTATTTATAGCTCTTTCATTGGGAGCTTGGTTTTGGAGACAGGCTAATAGATGGAATCAAGGATTATCAGCCTCCATAGTCTCTCATATTTCAGGAGATATTTCGGTTATACTTGCGATTTACTTTTCAATTATCCGTACATAACTATTTATTCTTGTGAAGAGTAAATCACTATCTAATAGAAAAACTAAAAGGTATCGCATAATTGTACGCATCGCTGGATAACAATGCCGATTGATGAAGCAACAATATCAGATAGAGTGAACGGAAATATGCTGTTTCGCTATTAGTAGCTTAACTATTACCGAACATCTTGCTACACAGACTGTAGGTATTTCTTAGACCACGCCCAAGTAAGAAAACCACTAGCATAGCCCCACACAAAGCCAAATGTACTATCACCAAAGCGAAGACAGAGAGATCACTTGAAGTAGCGTTATATCCGCTAATTGCATAAAATATAATCCTATGCAGCAGGTAGGCGAGAGGAGGGATAATGATTACATGTGCCCCTTCAGTGAAGAAACCTAGACACAATGCTGGGATTGTCAACATTCCGAAGAATGTGGCAGTATTCAGTACTCGATTTATATCAAGAATTTTAGAGAGGGGGAAAGTCAGCACAAACCACATAGCAAAAAGCACCAAAAATGTTCCTACTTTCCCTTTAATACCGAGTTCATATCTTCTCATATAGAATTCCCTTCTAACACGAAGTACTCTTAACAAAATTACAGCTCATTATATCACAACTTAAATTAGGTCATTTCCGAGAGAATGTACGCGTGAAAGGGCAAACATCTCGATGTTTGTGCGGTGGTAATAAAATAAAATAGTATTTAGAGTCCTATTAAGAAATAGTAAAATGAATATATGCATACCTTCTTACCATACCAGGAATTTGATAAATCTGCCGCAGTTCTTGACCGGCAGCGACTGGGTAGGCAAAGAGTCGAAGCATATCAAATTATTAGATCAACAACCTCCGTCAATTGTGAAAATGTGGACTGGCTTTGAAAATGCCCTGAGGCTTTATTCTAACGCGATGGGAACTGAATGGATCAGGCGTGGATATCGGAATAACATGGAAATATATAACCTCGATGACTGCAAGATAGTTTTTCCATGGTGGCTGGGTAAATATGAATTCCATGCTTCACACCGAGCGACATTACTGGCTAAGGATTATGGGTACTACTCAAAGTATGGATGGAGCGAAGCGCCTTGAATCAAGTATATCTGGTATGGGGAATGCCCCCTTTTAAAAGCAAGATCCTATGACCGAGGAATTCCACCTTCCTGAGAATGATTTATAATTGGAGTCAAGACAGGCCGAGATCTATACGAACCAGATCTGATATCCGAATTAACAAAAATCAGTTGACTGCGAGTGGGAGCGCTTTGTTAGCGCGATGTCGTTTGATATAAAGATACTCGCCAGTTACACAGAAACTAAATAATATAATAATGATTTAACGTAACTGCACAGAGTCTATATATCCAAGTTCTTGACGGCTTTAGCGTATGTCTGAATGAACGTTTTACGTGGGAGTACCTCGGCTCCCATTAGAGTACGGAATGTATCATCAGCTTTGATATTATCGCCAATATTTACTGCTAATAATATACGCGTGGCTGGATTCATGGTGGTTTCCCACAGCTGCTCAGCGGTCATCTCTCCTAAGCCTTTATAACGCTGAATATATAATTTCTTGTTGCCTTTTAGATTTTCCAGTATTTCCTCTTTATCCTTATCAGAGTATGCCCACTGTTCAAATTGAGTGGCTTTCAAACGGTAGAGCGGTGGTTGAGCAATATAGAGATGCCCATTCTCAATCAATTTAGTCATGTGACGGAAAA
>JAQTVP010000117.1 GCA_028707015.1 Dehalococcoidales bacterium
ATTTCCGGCGGTAAAAATTCTTTTATCTGCCTGGCCCATTGGTCAACTACTTCTTTCATCAGTTTTCTAACCTGGCGCGGCCGCAAACCCTTTGTAAGCGGATAAATTGGCACTAAACGCCCGGTATGAATCAATTCCTTGTCTTCAACCAGTTCCCATTCCGGAGATTCAAACACAGGTCTCCCATTAAAAATCGTTATTCTGCCACTTAAAACAACCTGTTTATTTACACTCAGGTTCTTTGCCATGTAAGGATTATTAAACCAAACTGCTCTAACATTACCAGTTTCATCGCCGACAATAGCTTCGGTACTCCTTCTGCCGCCAAGTCTTATCTCTTGAACCTGCCATACATTGGCAACAACTGTTTCTTCTTCACCTTCAGCAAGCTGTGAGATAAATTTTCTCTGGCTATAATCAAGGTGACGATTAGGAAAAAGATAAAGCAAATCCCGAACAGTTTTTACTCCTAATTTAGCAAATTTAGCTGCTAAACTTAAGCTAATACCTTTAATAATAGTAATTGGAGAATCAATAGACCCCTGAGTCGCTATTATTGGTTTCAGTATTCTTGCCCTTGAAGGCAATTTATTTACTACTGGACATTGTTTATCATCGGTTCTTACAGTTTCCTTAACCTGCATTTCAGCCAGTATATCATGCACTTCTTTCAGCCATTTTTTACGCTGCTGGATATTCAACGAAGCATAGTTTGAATTAACCAGTTTCAATTTATGGAAATTACTTAGTACCCAAGGATCAGTAATTGAATTTATTATCTGGTTAGACCAGAGTTTAAAAAAATTATCCAAGCCACCGAATACTGCTTTGTCTGTATAACCCTTTTGCTGTTCAAGGTTTATTATCTTCTCTACGGAATCTATATTTAATAATGCAGTCATACTTTATCCAATATCACCAAGCACACAGCAATCGCTAAAAAATTTGGCCCCGTATGTGTTCTAATTATCGAACTTAGTATTGACCTATAAATATTCTCATCAATAATAGATGAATATTTCGTAACAAAGTTAAACATATAGTCCATCACTTCAACTCTAGAACATGCTCTATCTGCAGGCTCGATAATGTCATTTCTCAAGGTTATAATTGGATCTATTTTTAGTATTGATTCTAGAAATGCTTCTGCCTTGCCAATACGCCTTCCCTTTTTAGATACTCCAGTATATCAAAGGTCGCTCTCAAATCTATACGTTTCATATTATGTTTAGTTATCTTTATCAATTCATCAAGTTTAATTTCTGCCTGAGTTACTTTAGCTACAGCAATAACAAGTAATCCTCAAGCTATAATTGTTCATTACGAATCAACTATTTCAACCCGGGATTTTTTTCTTTAATAAATTTATACCGTATACTGCTGCCCAATAAGTAGCATTGAGTTTATTTTAAATTGTACTAATAAGAATTTCATTTGCTTCTTCGGCTAACTTGTCATACACGTCAGCAAAATTTTGTGGAACTGGAGTAGAAGTAACTGGAAGTACCTTAGTATTTTTTAGTTTATCATAGAATTGTCCACTGGTAAGGTCAACACCATCACGATAAGTTATTGCACCAAAACGAACAGAAAGAGGAACTAGGGTAATCCTCAATTCTTTTGCTATTTCAGATGGTAAATCAGTAACACTATCAGTTATAATTTTGACTGTCGTTCACCATTCTAAATCGCTTCCAAAACTGATACAGATAGTACATTAGGACCGGTGTAAGTTCCTATTACCGGGCTAACTGTTGATCTGTAAATACGCTCTCTAGGAAAGACCTTACTTAGTCGGCCAATCAGATCATCAGCTTCATCGGGTGTAGTTGCATGCTCAACTGCTAATTCCTCAATATTCGGAAAACCCGTTACAAAATCATATAAGTATTTCATACCTGCTGCTCTAGAGCGAACCCTGGTTAGAGGAGATACCTCCCCATTTTTCATGGTAAGTATTGGATTTACTGATAGCAATGAACCCAGTAATCCTTGTGCTTTACCGATGCGCCCCCCTTTAGCCAGGTATTTAAGAGTATCAAAACACATAACAGCATGTGAACGTGGCATGGCTCCATTAACTAGCTGAATAAGCTCATCTAAACTTGCTCCAGATTGTGCTGCCTTCGCTGCGGCAATAACTATCAACCCTAAACCCATTACCACAGTAAGCGAATCAATTACCTCAATGCGACACTTTGTTTCTACTAAGGTCTTAGCGTGTACTGCTGATTCATAGGTTCCGCTTAATTTATTAGACAGAGTAATTACCAGCATTTCATCACTTTCTTTGGCTATCTTCTTGTATATCTCAGCAAAGTCATAAGGCGTGGGTTGTGTAGTCGTCGGCCAGGTAGAATCATGAGTCAGCCTGTAGTAGAACTCATCTGTGGTAATTTCTATCCTGTCCCGGTAGACTTTTTCACCAAAACGAACATATACCGGCACAATAGTAATTCCAAGATCTTTAGCGATATCACTGGTAATATCAGACAAACTGTCAGTAATAATTTTTACCGTCATATTTATTTCTCCCTAAGTTAAACCTATTCTATCGAGATAATATAATCATAGTGAGGTTGGCCACCTCGAACTATCTCAATTTGCAACTGAGGATATTGTTCACGAATAGTAGCACTTACTTTTTCAGCTTCGGTTGATTCAGTATCATTACCATAATAAATAGTAACTAATTCTGCTTTATTTAAATCCAGCCCGGCAAACATCTTACTAATAACGTCAATAGGAGTTGATCCGGCTGCCAGTAATTCTCCGTCAAGAAGACCAATTGCTTGTTTCTTATTAATTTCCAAATCACCCAGTTTCGTTGAACGCACCGCTCTGGTAATTTCAATCGTTTTTACTGTTGCCTTAGCTTTTTCCATAATATTGGTATTTGTTTCAAAGTCCGCTTCGTAATCAAAGGCTAAGAGGGCAGCCACTCCTTGTGGTATAGTTTTTGTGGAAACCACTTTTACTCTCTTACTAGATAATGATAGAACTTGTTCAGCAGTGAGTACTATATTCTTATTATTTGGCAATATAATAATGCTATCTGAACTAACAGATTCAACAGACTGAAGTAAATCTTTAGTACTAGGATTCATTGTCTGCCCCCCCGGCACGATAGCCGTTGCTCCCAAACTGCTAAAAACATCATTCAAACCATCACCAGATACCACAGCAATAATAGCCATATCAATTTTTGGCATTCTTTCCTTTTGTAATTCCAGGAAATCCTGGCGTTGCTCATCCATATTTCTGATTGATACCTGATGCATCGTACCTAACCGAGTGACTATATTGATAATATTACCTGGATTCAAAGTGTGAACATGAACTCTAACTGTATTATTATCACCAACAACAATTAGAGATTGCCCTTTCTTTTCCAGTTTTGTTATGAGTTTACCTGTGTCAATACTCTTTCCTTTCAGTAAAAATTCCGTACAATATCCGAAAGGAATTTCGTCAGCCGCTAGCATTTGTGGGGATCTGCCAGTTAAGGGCATATTACTAACAATAAGTTGAGGTTTGCGAAATTGCATTTGTTCCGCTTCTCCCCTAAGATAACGAAAAGCACCCTCCAGAATAGTATATAAACCCTGTCCTCCGGCGTCCACTACACCTGCATCCCTTAATACCGGTAGAAGACTAGGAGTATTAGCCACAGATTCGTTAGCCGCATTAACTGTAGCTTCCATTACCGATATCATATCATCACTTCCATTAGCAACCTGTTCCTTGGCCGCCGCAGCTGATTCCCTGATTACAGTGAGAATAGTTCCTTCCACCGGATTACTTATCCCTTTATAGGCTGTTGATGCTGCCTCTAGTAAAGCATTAGCCAGATCACCACCGGTAAATGATTTCTTTCCTTCTAAACCTCGTGCTATCCCATACCAGATCTGTGATAAAATAACTCCGCTATTACCCCGCGCTCCCATTAACGCTCCATCAGCTATAGCTTTAATTACTGCTGAAGCACTTTCGTCAGGAGCTCGATAGGCCTCTTCTATGCAGGAACGCATAGTAAGTAGCATATTAGTTCCAGTATCACCATCGGGTACCGGAAATACATTCAAAGCATCAATATCCGAAGCATTTTTCTCTAACCAGGCAGTAGCAGCAGTCAACATTTCCCTTAGTTCTTGCCCCCCAATAGTTTCAACTTTCTTTATCATATTTCTTCCTTGCCAGATTTGCCTGACTATGATATATTGTATTTGTTATTTTACACTCAAATATATGAAACAGTCAAAGGAGAAAATTTATCTCTCATGAAATGTGATATTTGCGGAAAAGTACCTCAATTTGGTCATAATGTGAGCCATTCTAAACGCCGGACAAACCGGCAATGGTTACCTAATATTCACCCGGTTACTTTAACTATAAATGGGCAATTAAAGAAACTTAATTTATGTACCAGGTGTCTACGCACTCAGCATAAGGTAGCTAAAACCGCATAAACCCTTCAATTCTTTTCTTCAGAAACAGTCTCTTTTTAACATGATAGGCAGCTGTTTCTTATTTTAAGTTGGTACGTATCTTCGCTAGAGCTTCTTTTACTGTTTCTTCAGGATGAAAAACAGCGGATCCTGCCACAATGATTGTTGCCCCTGCATTTAATATAGTAGCAGCATTTTCGGCATTAATACCGCCATCCACCTCTAATTCTGCAGTGAAATCTCTATTATCCAGTACACGGCGCAAATTTGCTATTTTATCCAACATTTCTTTAATAAATATCTGTCCACCAAAGCCAGGATTAACTGTCATTACTAGAGCTAAATCAATAAATGGCAATATTTCTCTAAGAGCATCCATAGGTGTACCGGGATTAAGAGAAACACCTGCTTTAACGCCTAGTTTTTTAATTATCTGCACTACTCGATGAATATGCGGACACGCTTCGATATGAACCGTAATAACATCTGCGCCAGCATCAGCAAATTGACTAATTTGCCGTTCAGGTTCTTTTATCATTAGATGAACATCTAACGGTAGATCAGTCCAACGTCTAACAGCAGCTACAACCGGAGCACCAATGGTTATCTGTGGCACAAATTGTCCATCCATAACATCTATATGGATATAATCAGCGCCAGCTTCAGTAACCTCAGCTATCTGCTCTCCCAATCGACTAAAATCAGCCGATAATATAGATGGAGCAATCTTAATTTTTTGTCTATTCTCCATGTGGACAGTCTCCAAGTTTTGTTTGGGCATCCTTTAGCGCCTGGTTAACTTGCTTGGGAGCAGTACCCCCAATAACATCCCG
>JAQTVP010000118.1 GCA_028707015.1 Dehalococcoidales bacterium
TGTTATTGCACAGACAGATAAGAGTAAAGGTGCAAGAGGACTGGCTGCCTTTATTGTTGAAAAAAGTACTCCCGGCTTTACTGCTATCGATATTCATAATAAACTGGGGACGCGCTCATCAAATACAGCAGAGCTGGTTTTTGAGGATTGCCACGTACCAGCTGAAAATGTCCTTGGTCCAATTGGTAAAGGTATGTCAGTGGCTTTATCAGCCTTTGACAGGGCACGTCTGGGTGTGGCGGCACGTACAGTTGGCGCAGCTCAGGCTTGCATTGATGCTGCTGTTGCCTATGCGCAGGATCGTAAACAATTTGGTAAACCTATTGGTAGTTTTCAATTGATTCAGGAGTTGATAGCCGATTCGACAGTGGAAGTTGAAGCAGCTCGTCTTTTGGTTTACCGGGCAGCTTGCATGAAGGATAAAGGGGATCCGGCAACTCTCCAGACATCAATGGCGAAATACTATGCTTCAGAAATAGGTTTTAAAGCAGCAAATAATTGTTTGCAGGTACACGGATCGTATGGTTATACCGATGAATTTCCGGTAGAGCGATTATTACGTGATATCAGGGTCGGCAGTATTCTGGAAGGTACTTCACAAATGCACAAAATGATTATTGGGCGCTTTGTGACTGGAATTAATGCTATTGCCTGATTTACTTGGGTAAATAGTTATAACTATTTATTTAAGTGAAGGTTTCTAACTTTACCAGTACTTCATTTATAGTTTGTTCGTTAGTAGAGGCACCGGAAGTTATCCCGATATGGTAGTGACCTTGGAGCCATGCAGGTTGAATTTCTTCCGGTGCTTTTACCAGATGTGTTTCAGTTGCTTTAGAGCACAGTTCAAAAAGATGCTTGGTGTTAGCGCTGGTATGACCACCGACGACTAGCATCAAATCTACTTTGTTCGCCAGATCAATGGCTGCTGATTGTCTTTGCCTGATATCATGACAGATAGTATCGATTATTCTTATTTCTGAATCTTTAATTAGGGCATAATCTATAATCTTTTTTACAAATTCATTAAAATGAGATGGTATTTGTGTTGTTTGAGATAGCACACCTAAACGATGCGGTAAATTACTAAATTTGGGAATAATCTGATAATCAATGGTAGCAATCCCCCTGTTTTCAGCCCAACCAAGAACACCCTTAACCTCAGGGTGCTTAGCATCACCATAGATAATTGTGAAAAAGCCGGATTCGGCTAATCTTCTGGCTGCAATCTGGGCACGATGAACGAATGGGCACGTGGTATTCACTATTTCAATATGCCGGGCTCTGATTTCTTCCTCTAGCTGAGGGCTCACCCCGTGGGAACTGATAGCTACTTTATTACTCTGAATATCATCAATATTATCAGCTATCCTAACGCCAATCTTAGCCAATCTTTGGAGAACCTGTTGATTATGTACTACTGCTCCCAGTGTTTCTGCTCCACCATCCTCATGAGCAATCTTTTCTAAAATACTAATGGCGCGCTTAACTCCAAAGCAAAAGCCAATGCCAGCTGCTTTTTCAATTTTTCGTGTCATCTGATTCCTCCGTATAAATACCACGATATTCAGGGGGGAGAAGTTCGGCTAGACGTGTCATAATAAGATTGGTCTGTTCAGTAAGTTCTGCCTTTGTTAATCTCTTATTTGCTGATTGTAAATAGAAAGGCTGCCCAATATTAACCGTTATCTGCGGACGGTGTAATAGCCAGGCTTTACCTCTAATCTTTTCTGTCCCAGTAATACCGATTGGCAGAATGGGTGCGTTATTACGTAAGGCGATTAATGCCGGACCATGTAGGGCTTGTCGTAATTGTCTGGTTTTACTTCTTGTGCCTTCGGGGAATATGGCTAAAGCAAGGCCATTAGTTAGGATTTGGTGTGCCTGGTGTAATGCCTTTCTATCTAATTTTCCCCTGTGTATGGCAAATGCGCCATAATTTCTAATAAAATATCCGATTATTCTTGAACGGAACAATTCTTCTTTAGCCATAAATATCAGGTGTCGTTTAATAATGGATCCAAGTAGTGGCGGATCAACAAGGTTAAGGTGATTAGATACTATTATTAGAGGTCCAGTATTGGGTATATGCTCTTTTCCATTGATTTGCAGCCGTGTTAAGAAAAAGAGTAATATCCGTACAATTATTCTAGAAAAGTAATAAAACCAGGACAATCTTCTGACTCCATATAAGAAATTGGTGTTTGGTAATTATAACTTACGGCTGATATGAAGACAAACATTGATAAAAAATAGTTATTATACCATAATAATTTATATATACTTTATTTATGAGGTGATAGAAATATTAAGATGCTAAGTATTGGTAAAATAAGAGGTTTACAGCAGATTATGAATCTGGATGGTATCTTTACTATTTGTGCTATTGACCATAGGGAGTCTTTGCGCAGCATGCTTAATAAGGATAACCCGGAAGCAGTGAGTTATACAGATATGGTAGAACACAAGCTGGAAATATGCTCTGCTCTAGCTGAATGCGCTAGTGCTGTGCTGCTTGATCCTATATATGGGGCGGCTCAATGCGTTAGCCATGGTGTCTTGCCTGATAATACTGGGCTTTTGGTTAGTATTGAAGCTAGTGGTTATATTGGTGGAAAAGAGCAGCGTTTAACTAGTTTACTAGGTGAATGGAGCGTTGAAAAGATTAAACGAATGGGAGCCTCGGCAGTGAAAATTCTGCTTTACTACCGGCCGGACCTAGAAGAACTTGCTAGCCGGCAAGTGAATTCCGTTAATAAACTGGCAATGGAGTGTATTAAATATGACATTCCTTTTTTGGTAGAGCCAAAGAGTTACACCATAGGTAATGAAGTTGACAATACTAATGAATTTGCTGAAAAAAAAGAAAAACTGGTGATTAAGACTGCTCAAGATATTGCGGCTCTCCCCATTGATGTGCTAAAAGCTGAGTTTCCTGCTGATCTGCGTTATAAGAAGGATAAATCTGAATTAATTGAAATATGTCGCCAGTTAGACATGTCGTCGCCGGTGCCTTGGGTTATTCTTAGTGGGGGAGTAGGTTTTGAGCTTTTTTGCCAGCAGGTGGAAATTGCCTGCCGGGCAGGAGCATCTGGTTTTTTGGCTGGTCGTGCTATTTGGCAAGAGGCAATGCATATTGACAAAAAAGAAGAAAGGGTTCATTATCTATCAACTATAGCCAGAGATAGGTTAAAAAGATTAAACGATATAGCTAATAAATATGCTGTTCCGTGGTATAAGAAGCTAGGTATAGCCAGATCTGAGTTATTAAAAATATCAGAAGGATGGTATAAAGAATATTAAAATCAGAGGGATATTATGATTGCGACTGTTACTCTTAATCCCAGTCTGGATGAACATATTACTGTAGATGGGCTTATTATAGATGAGGCAAATCGATGGTCAAAGTTAAAGCGTTATGCCGGAGGTAAGGGTATAGATGTTGCACGAGCCATTCATGAGATGAATGGTATAACAGTAGCCTATGGCTTTATCGGCGGTTCTCAGGGTCGGACTCTGGAAATATTGCTCGATGAAGAAGGAGTGCAATATAGTTTTACTCCTATACAACAGGAAACACGTACTAATTTTATTATTACTGATACCAAAACCTACCAGCAAACCAGGATTGGCGCCCGAGGTCCGCATATTTCCAAAAGTGAGCTAGAGAGATTTTACCGGAAATTGAGAGAAATACGTCCAAAACCGGATCTTTTGGTGGCCAGTGGTAGTTTGCCTCCAGGTGTACCGGATGATATTTACTATAATATAGCTGATGAAAGTAGGAAATACGGCATAAGGACAGTTCTGGATTCTGAAGGGGTATGGCTAGAGGAGGGAATAAAAGCTAAACCCTATCTCATTAAACCTAATGTTTATGAAGCTGAGGAATTACTAAAAAGAGACATACCTAATAAAAAGGCAGTTATAAAAGCGGCTCTGGACTTAGTTGAAATGGGGACTCAGATAGCAATTATTTCACGGGGAAAAGATGGTATTATCGCTGCCAGTAGAGAAGAAATTATAGAAGCAATCCCACCAATGGTAAAAGTGCGCAGTGCTTTAGGAGCCGGTGATTGTACTATAGCTGGCCTGGCAATAAAACTTGCCAATAATGAACCCCTGATAGAAGCTTGCCGGTTAGGGGTAGCGATGGGAACCGCTGCTGTATTAACCCCGGGTACTGAACTATGTCATCGGGCGGATGTGGAAAAAATACTGCCTCAGGTTAAAGTCTGTAAGCTAACAGATAGTTAACAGGCTAAACATAACTATGTACTAATTATGAAATTTGTTGCTTTGCTAATTCTTTTAGAGCTGATGTGTACGCTTTAAAAATTTGATTATTATATAATACGAATATTACTTCTCTAATAGTATCAGTACTATTACGAAGAGTGTTAATAACTGTCTTTAAAGCTATTACTGATGCTTTATCAACGGGATAGCTATAAGCACCGGTGCTGATTGAAGGAAAAGAAATACTATTGAATTTATACTCCATTGCCAGTTTCAAGCTCTCTCGATAAGCACTGGCCAGTATCTCAGATTCACCTTTTTCGCCGCCACGCCAAATAGGGCCAACGGTATGTATAACATGCTTTGCCTTAAGATTTCCCCCCTTTGTTATCACGGCTTTACCGGCTGGTAGACGTCCTTGTCTGGCTACAATTTGTTGACACTCTTTTAAAATAGTTGGGCCTCCCGCTTTATGGATAGCTCCATCCACTCCGCCACCACCCATAAGGCTGGAATTGGCAGCATTAACTATAGCATCAGTATTTTGTTTGGTAATATCTCCTTGTACAATGCTTAGTTTTGCCTGGTTAATAATAAATTCTGTGATTTGCCGTTCCATATTCTCGACTCCATTGTTTGTTAATAATAGCCCAATAATCATTGTAGCTCTCTGGATATTCATCTTCAAATACTTTTCTCGGATTGACCAGCTAATTATGGAAAGGATATAATGAAAAATCACGTAATTACGTGAACTATACATTACCTGCGGGCGATTAGCTCAGTGGTTAGAGCGCTTGCTTCACACGCAAGAGGCCACTGGTTCAAGTCCAGTATCGCCCACCATTTTGAGAATATTAGTATGCATATTCTCAAGCTAAGTTGATACTAACCTCCGCAGTTAATCTAATTTTACATTTGCCCATCGGTAATTATATTACGTAAGTGAATTTATTCTTGTTAT
>JAQTVP010000006.1 GCA_028707015.1 Dehalococcoidales bacterium
ATCCCCCCTTTGGGCAAGGTAAAATATTATAGGGGGCAAAATTGAAATTTCTGAATTTAGCCTTGGATCTTTCCCCTGGCAATCGTTACCAGATTAGTAAAAGCATCAGGCTCCCTAATAGCCATATCAGCTAACATCTTACGGTTAATTTCAATCCCAGATTTTTTCAGACCATCAATAAACTGACCATAATTAAGGCCTTGGGCTCTACTAGCTGCATTAACTCTCGCAATCCATAACCGCCTCATATCACCTTTGCGTTCTCGGCGGTGGAAATAAGCATAACTCAATGCATGGAGCATAGACTCATGCGCCCGCCGGTAAAGCGAATGCCTAGTTGCCCTATGCCCTTTGGTCAACGCTAACACCTTCTTATGCCGGTGATGCGCCGTTACTCCTCCCTTTACTCGTGGCAAATCACTTCCTCCTATCTAAACTAATCTTATACTTTATATGGTAAAAGTCTTCTTATACTTGCCCTATTAGTAGGGTGTATTTGTTGCATTTCGTCATATTGACGTTTGGTTCTTTTTGATTTACTGAGGCGCAAATGGCTCTTGCCACCCTTTGCACGCATAATTTTACCGGTTCCGGTAACGTGGAATCGTCTTTGTGCCCCCTTATGAGTTTTAATCTTTGGCATTAAACTTTCTTCATTTCCTCCTTTACCTTAGCCTTATAGGCAGCTGCAGGTAAAAGAGTCATGGACATTCTTCTACCCTCTATTAATGGCTGCTTCTCAACCGCTGCTAGCTCTCCCAATGTCTCTCCCATTCTCAGTAATAGTTTTCGGCCTAGGTCAGGATGAGTAATCTCCCTTCCTCTAAACATTATAGTAACCTTAACTTTATTTCCTTCCTCTAGTAATTTCTTGACTGACCTAGCCTTAGCATCAAAATCATGAACACCAACCTTGGGACGCAGCCTTATTTCTCTAAGCAAGGAAATTTTCTGGGTTTTTTTCGCTTCACGCTCTTTCTTAGTTTGTTCGTATTTATACTTACCATAATCCAGCATACGACACACTGGAGGCACTGCAGTCGCTGCTACTTCAACCAAGTCAAGATTATTATCCCTAGCTACTTCTCGTGCGTCATGCAAAGTCATAATACCAAGCTGTTCCCCTTTTTCTCCTACCAGACGCACTTCTCTAGCCCTGATCCGTTCGTTGATACGTAATTCTTTAATTATGTTCTTGCCTACCTCCTATAATTCTAAACTGCTCTACAAACAAAAACTATACCACGGTATGATAAGCTTATCAAATTTTACTTAATTATAGTTTAATTTTTGTATTACAGTCATTACTTCATACTACAGTCTAATTTATTTTCTAACTTTTTTAAAGTCAGATAACATATTATACACAATGTTGCCAAACAGCTATACCCAGACAAGCACCAAGAATAGCCAGAATCAGCATACTTACCAGCCAGACATTGTAACGACGGAGTAAAATATCAAGGCCAGTAATAATAAACAATACCGGCCAGAACCGCCACAAAGTTCCCCATATGCTCCAGTGAAGCACATTAAGGGTCTGCAGAAGAAATACAATCCCTAAAAATACAAGGAATATTCCCCATACTGGAACACCAATTATTCTATGCGCTTTTTCCGGAGGCAAAGTTATCAACTTCTCCTTCTACTGAGTATTACCAGCATTCCAATAGCTACAATAATGAGCGGCCAAAGGGTACCCCAGCGCAACCACCAGAAAAGATCAAAACTGCCTAAAAATAACAGAAGCCCAAGAACAACCAAAATAATACCAAGCACATTATGCCTACGATTGCTTATTTTAACTGCATCTGTCTTTTCATGATTTTCTTTTTTAAAAGTATCCTCAAGCTCATGTCCCAATTCACTGGCAGTTCTTTTAATTTCCTCTACATTTTCTTTAATTGTACTTTTAGTATCTGTAGCTTCTGAATTTTCCAGCGGAACAACAATAGTTAAAATTATGTAAGCCCAAATAGCAGCCCCACCAACGAAACTCAATAATACCGCAATTATCCGAATGATAGTTGGGTCTATATCAAAATACGCTGCCAAGCCACCACACACACCCCATATCATCCGGTCAGTTCTACTACGGTAAAGTTTTTTCTGCATCAATATCCTCAATTATCTTAGAGAGCAGTAATTATATACTAAAATGATACATTCCGCTATATTTCTTTTTACTTTTCTCAAAGAGTACACAATACATTCATTATTGTAGCTCTAAGTTTTTTGTTTTACTCCCAATTACTTTTTTAATTACTTCGACAAAATCACCAAAAGGCTGTGCACTTAATTGTTCCCCGTTTCTTAAACGCACCGATACCGTAGCCGAATTCAACTCTTTATCACCAACTATCAGCATATATGGTATCTTATCAAGCTGTGCCTGCCTGATCTTGTGGTTCATCGTTTCTGACCGCACATCTACCTTTACACGTATTCCCTGACTTTTAAGCTCTATTTCCAGTTTATGAGCATAGTCCAAATGACGATCTGCAACCGGTATTACGATTACCTGAATGGGCGCCAGCCACACCGGGAAAGCACCGCCATAATGCTCGATAAGCGAGGCAAAAAAGCGTTCCATACTACCTAAAACGGTACGGTGCACCATTACAATCTGATGCTCCTGGCTATCCTCACCAATATAGGTAACATTAAAGCGCTGGGGAAGGTTAAAATCTACCTGAATGGTAGGACCCTGCCATGCCCTCCCAACAGCATCCCTAAATTTTATATCTATCTTCGGCCCATAGAATACTCCCTCTCCCGGATCAACCTCATAGTTAAGCTTTAAACGTTCCAGAGCTTTTCGGAGAGTCTCCGTAGCTTCTTCCCAGAGCTGAAGAGTACCGGCATATTTATCAGGCCTGGTGGAAAGTAATAACTGATAATCCGTGAAGCCAAATGTATTTATCATGAATAAAGCAAAATCTAAAACTCCGGCTACCTCATCTTCCAGCTGATCAAAACGGCAGAATATATGGGCATCATCCTGAGTAAACCCCCTGACTCTGGACAACCCGTGGAGTGCTCCGGAACGCTCATAACGATAAACCGTACCAAGCTCAGCATAACGTATCGGTAGTTCCCGATAGCTGTGTAATGCCGTTTTATAAATCAGGATATGCCCAGCGCAATTCATTGGTTTAATAACATATTCCTGTTCATCTATCTCCATCGGACTATACATATTTTCCCGGTAAAATTCCCAATGCCCGCTTGTTTGCCATAAATTTACCTTGGCAATATGCGGAGTATAAACAATATCATAACCCCGTTTAACGTGCTCATCTTTCCAAAAATCTTCAATAACCCTGCGGACAACAGCTCCTTTAGGATGCCAGTGCACTAATCCCGGACCAGCGTCTTCGTGAATACTGAAAAAATCAAGTTCTCTACCCAATTTTCTATGGTCACTCCTGGCTACCTCATCAAGTTTATTCAAATGGTCCCGCAGAGCTTTTCTAGTAGTAAAAGCAACGCCATATATCCGCTGCAACATCGGTAAATTCTCATCACCTCGCCAATAAGCTCCGGCAACACTGATCAGTTTAAAAGCTTTTATTTCACCGGTAGAATCAACATGAGGTCCACGGCACAAATCAACAAAGGACCCCTGCCGATACAAATGAACTTTTTCATCCGGAATTTCGTTAATTAGTTCCAGTTTATATGGCTGATCGGCAAATTGCAGCCGAGCCTCGTCTTTAGTTATTTCCTCTTCAATGAACTGTGTATTTGATGCAATTATCTCGTTCATCTTAGTTTCAATAAGAGATAAATCGTCTGTAGTTAGCGAACGGGGTAAATCAAAATCATAATAAAAGCCATTTTCAATAGCTGGCCCGATGGCAAATTTGGCATCAGGGAAAATAGACTGAACTGCTTCAGCCATAACATGAGCAGCCGAGTGCCTTAATATTTCCAGTTTATTATCTCCATACGCTCGATCTTCTCTATCCAGAACCATCGCTATAATCCTTTCAATCGATTAAATAAAAACCTCCCACCCTGCTTAGGAACGAGAGGTTTTGGTGTTCGATATTTTTTGAATATATATCTCCGCTTACAATCAAAATACTATCTGCATTAGCCGACAATCAGTAATTTCAATTATACCAGCCATTAGCTATAAGTGCAATTATACCTGGTTGCTGTATTCTATTACAGAAGTTATAATACGTTTCATATCAATGATTAAGAAAGTTTTTCCCATACTTGCTCTCGCAATGTTCGCTTCTATGCTGGGGGTTGGGCTAATAAGTCCGCTCTTGCCTCTCTATTCTGAGAGTTTAGGAGCCACTGGTCTCTGGATAGGCATTATCTTTGCTGGATATTCCGCTTCACGGGCAATAGTTATGCCCTTCGCAGGCAGACTCTCCGACCGCTTCGGTAAAAAATTATTTCTCTGCATTGGACTAATTGGTTATGCAATTATTTCCCCCGGGTATGTATTGGCAAACAGCGCATTACAGCTGACCTTTGTTCGCTTAATTCAGGGAGCTGCTGGTGGAATGATCATTCCTATTGCAATGGCATACGTAGGCGACCTCTCACCCGAAGGCGAAGAGGGAAAATGGATGGGTTATGCTAATGCTGCTTTTTTTGGCGGATTTAGTATTGGTCCTTTAATGGGTGGTTTACTCAACGATAGTTGGGGAATGGATTCTGCCTTCTATATAATGGGTGTTCTTAATCTATTAGCTTTTATAATCGGAGTTATTTTTCTGCCTGAAATTAAACAGGAGAAAACAGTTTCAACTCCTCATACCTCCATCAGAAGTATGAGCAGGAGCAGCATAGTTAAAGGTCTTTTCAGCTTCCGACTAGTAGATGCCTTAGGCAGGGGTGGCTTTTCAACATTTTTACCTATCTTCGGCGGTACTTATTTAGGTTTAAGCCCCTCCCTGATCGGAGTGATACTGGCAACTAATGTTATTCTAATGACAGCACTTCAAACTTATTTCGGCCGCTTTGCTGACAGGTTTAATAGAAAAGCACTACTGGTTATCGGCAGCTTAATCAGTCTTGTTTTACTAGCTCTTATTCCTTTTGGTCATAACTTTTGGCAATTACTATTGTTATGCGGATTCATGGGCATTGGACGGGCTATCTCGATACCAGCAGCCTCAGCGTTAACAGTGGAAGAGGGCAGAAAATTCGGTATGGGGTCAACAATGGGTGCATTCATGATGGCAATGAGTATTGGCATGGCTCTGGGCCCGATTGCCTGCGGATTAATAGCCGATATAATTGATATTAACTCAGTATTCTACTTTGCCGGGGGAATGGGATTATTGGGAACCATTATGTTCATCTGGTTTACCAGATGATGTTGGATATATACCGAAGCCTCTCTATCAGAGAATAACTATATATTGCAAATTCCGACCGTTGAAAATTGATTCTTTTTGTAGTAAAGGTTATAATGAACGACTGTTTATTTTAAATGATACAAAAAGTATTTCCAATATTAGCGGTATCAATTTTTTCTGCAATGCTAGGTGTTGGACTAGTGAGCCCCCTCTTGCCTCTTTACGTTAAGGAAATGGGAGCTACTGGTCCAGAATTAGGCATTATATTTGCTGGTTATGGTCTAGTTAATACTATCGCCACCCCAATAATAGGCAGATTATCCGACCGCAAAGGCAGGAAGATATTTCTTAGTATCGGGCTTTTTTCTTACGCTATTTTCTCACTGGGTTATGTATTAGCCGGTAACGTCCCACAGCTAATTTTAGTTCGTTTACTGTTAGGTGGGACAGGAGCTTTTATTACCCCCATCGCCATGGCTTATATCGGTGACCTCTCCCCAGAAGGAGAAGAAGGCAAGTGGATGGGGTATGCTAATTCTGCTTTTTTCAGCGGTTTTGGAATTGGTCCCCTTCTCGGTGGAGCACTAACCGATCATCTGGGAGCAAATGCCTCATTCTATTCGATGAGTATTCTCAATTTACTGGCTTTCTTGTTAGTTATTATTCTTCTGCCCGAAGCCCAGAAAAGATTTACCAGGGAACGGGCTCATATATCATTCAAAGAAATGAGTGCCAGCCCTATGATCAAAGGGCTCTTTAGCTTTCGCATGGGACAAGCCATTGGTAATGCCAGTATTATGACATTCCTTCCTGTCTATGCTGCTACACAAGCTAACTTAACCCCTACTCTCATCGGCATACTACTGGCAGCCAATACACTCCCAATGATGATTTTTTTAATTCCCGCTGGCAGATTAGCTGATAAATTTAACAGGAGATTTTTAACAGTTATTGGAATGTTTATATATCTATTATCTGTTGTATTTATCCCTCTAATGCATAACTTCTGGCAGTTATTGTTACTATGCATCCCCAGAGCTATCGGTGGCTCTCTTTCTATGCCAGCAGCTACTGCTCTAACTATAGAAGAAGGCAGGAAATTCGGCATGGGCACAACTATGGCCATGTTAATGATGGCGATGGGCATAGGTTTTGCTATAGGGGCCCCTATAAGCGGAGTAATATCTGATTACATAGATATTAACGCAGTATTTTACTTTGCTGCGATTATAGGATTAATTAGTATTGGCATATTTGTATTGTTTACCAGAAAAACATAACAAGCACACAGTCAGCTTTTTAATAGCGTCAATTAGTAACGAATAATTTTCCACCACAATTAGAGACTACTTTAAAAACTGATATCAGCAAATGTCAGGAAAGAATACTTCCCCACTAATTATTTCAGGAATGGTATTAACTTGACTCCTCTATTCCCAGCAGTTATACTGAAATACAGTAACGCGGGGTGGAGCAGTGGCAGCTCGTTGGGCTCATAACCCAAAGGTCGCAGGTTCGAATCCTGCCCCCGCTACCAAGCAAAATGAAAGGCACAGGATAAAAACCTGTGCTTTTATTTATGAATTTAGCCACTAAAAGTTATTCTAATAGAATAATTCCTGTCATTCTTTCTATCTTCGCTCTACTAGCTCCAGCAAAATATTACCGTACTCGCGAACATCAAAGTAACGCATGGTAACCTTGCCATCTTGTCTTTTTGCGCTGAAAACAACTTTAATGCCTTTTTCAACCAGCTTGGCCGTTTCCGCCTCAAGGTCATCCACAATAAAACCAAAGTGGGCAACGCCATCTCCTTTGCTAGCTAAAAACTCCGCATTAGCGTTATTACTCCCCTCACCAGGCTGAATCATCTCAATGGGTAGCGGACCTATCCGCAAGATTTTAACTTTGCTAGACACGTATGGAACATCACCATTCTCGGTGTGTACCGTCATAGTTGCTCGGACAGGAGTTAAAGGTGGAGTCTCTTGAAAACCTGATATCAAACCTAAGGATTGATAGTAATCAATAGTCTTATCTAAATCTTTAACTATTAGTCCCACATGGTACAACTCCCAGTTGTTGTCTACAATTTTACTCCAGGTAGCTTCCATATTTATCTCCTTTACTTATAATCATTATCTGAGGCTTTACCCATTACAAAACTCTCATTATTCCCCTCAATAGTTCTTTAATAAGACGTTCTAATATCTCTCTCAATTTATCTGTAAGCTTCTTGGATTCTCAGCTTTACTTGATTTATGTCTTGAAATATAATTAGTGTTACTTTATCACAATAGCCTTTTGCAGTATAATTAAAACCGTTACACAATTAATTTAGGCAGGAGGTGTTTTGATAATGGCAAGCAATGACATTGTAGTCAAAACAGAACATCTAACCAAAACCTTCGGCAAAATTACTGCCGTTAATGATTTGAATCTGGAAGTCCGCCAGGGGCAAATATTCGGTTTTTTAGGACCCAATGGTGCCGGTAAAAGTACTACCATAAGTATGATTCTGGGACTGGTTACCCCCACTTCCGGGAACATAGAAATGTTTGGGCTCAGTGTAAAAAATCATCTTAGTGACGTTCTATGTTACACAGGCGCAGTAATGGATAACCCCGGTTTTTATCCATATTTATCAGGATGGGATAACCTGAAAGTTTTAGCCAGGATAAGCTGTCAGGGTAAAGAAGACAGAATAGATAAAGTTCTGCATATGGTAGATTTAGCAGACCGCTCTCAGGATAAATTCAGCAATTATTCACAAGGTATGAAACAACGATTAGCTATTGCTGGCGCACTGCTCCATGACCCTAAGTTTATTATCTTTGATGAACCAACCAATGGCCTTGATCCCGCTGGTATGAAAGAGATTCGAGAATTGATAATTGATCTAGGACAACAGGGCAAGACTATTTTTCTGAATAGCCATTTATTACATGAAGTAGAGCAGGTTTGTGATCATGTGGTAATTATCAAAAAGGGCAAGGTAATTGCTTCGGGGACACCTGATGAACTTATCAAACACGGAAATACCTTGCAATTACAAGTTACTGATACTGACAAAGCTCTAGTACTACTAAAGGAGCAGGATTGGATCACATCAGTTACCACAGAGGATGACGTAATTATTCTTAAAGTATCGCCAGAGAGAGCAACTGATATTAGCAGATTACTAGCTAAAAATGATGTATTTCTTTCAGAAATGAAGGCGAAAAATGACTCCTTGGAAAGTATTTTCCTAGAATTGACAGGGGAGGAAGCCGTTGATTGACCAAATAAGAGCCGAACTTTTCAAGCTACGCAAGAGAAGCATGAGCTGGATTATGATTATTGTGCTGGCAGCTTTCTTTTGCCTTATATTCTTTTCTATTTATGGTATTACTGCTAATCCTCCGGAAAGGATACCAGATGAAGCTATCCAGCCAATGCGGACTCTTATTACCTTCCCTGATGCCTTTAAATTGATTTTTTCAACAGCACAGAGTATAGGGGCCATACTGTTAACTGTCATTGTTGCATCATCAATGGGTAATGAATATGGCTGGAGTACAATAAAACAGGTAATGACCAGAAAAGGTATTCGCTACCAGTATATATTATCAAAATTGGTTTCATTTATTGTTTACGCGCTGATTGGAATTATTATTGCATTTATCATTGGCTTTTGTTTAGCACTGATTACTACCCGCCTAGTAAATGGCGGTTTTAACTGGGATTTTATTACAGCATCATATATCGGTGAGCTTTTTACCATGTACGGCTGGACTTTTTATGGATTGTTCGTTTACGTATTACTAGCTATTCTATTATCTCTAGTGGGACGATCAGCAATAGTCGGTATTGGCGGCACCCTCGGTTACTATTTTGTGGAATCTATTGCTATTAGCATTTTCAATCAGTCAGGTGGATGGCTGGCTGAAATCCCGAATTACCTGATAGGTCATAACATTAGTGCAATACTACCAACTACTATGATGCAAGGACCTTTTACATCAAGCGGAGCGCTACCTTCTACTCTTTATGCTTCAATTGTATTGGCCATATACTGTATTGTTTTTCTGGTTTTATCTCTGTACATATTTAAAAAGAGGGATATAACCGTCTAGCAGAGATATAAATTACAGTTTGTTTACCGCTCCCCGCTAAGAGAATTATTATGGTTTTTATCTACCCCGCAGTAGATAACGCATAGACAGTAAAAGCTTCAATGGTTTGAAGCTAAAAATGAGAAGCTTATTCAGTCAATTAAGTCAAGAATATTGTATTTGGTGAAAATTAATACTTATTGGAGAGCCAATATCTTAGAATACCTTAAGAGTAACCAGTACTGTACAAAGATAGTTAAACTTGCTACCCAATATGCAAACCATCAAATACTGCATCAAAAAAGATTAATTTGCAGAGTATTTGACAATACAACCCTATTGTTGAACAACATATTAAGATCAGGGAATTAGTCAGGATATTAGTCTTGTTTTCTATATATTACAAACAATAGTGTTGACTCTAACTTCTCCTCCTGACCAAAAAGAAAACGGCTATAAGAATAACAATCGCTGCTATACCAATCCAAGTCCACATTTTTATTTCCCTCCCTAGTTTTTCAATGCCGGGATAAAATTATTATGTCATTATAGCATAGTAGCACAACCATTACTCAAATATTTATTTGATATAATTAAATATTAACAGGTAAATTTAAACTCTCTAATAAATATTTTAATCTATATTAGGCACGAACCAGCTTATTCGCTTAGCCGAAGGGCTCATAAAGATAGTCAAAAAGACTAAATTAATAACAACCATAATTTAGTGGTATAATTGAGTTATGAAACGAGAATTGATGGATATCTTAGCTTGTCCAATATGTAAAAGTAGCCTGGAACTTAACATAGATGAGGAGAATGAAAAGGAAATAGTTACCGGGTCCCTTTATTGCACCAAGTGCCAGCAACATTATAAGATAGCAAACTCAATCCCAAATCTGCTGTCACCGGAATAACTCCTCTAGTCTGGAATATAGGCTGCACCACTCTGGGGTGATTCCCACACTTCCACACAGGAAAGTATAACTGGAGAGTGAGCTAAACTCACCTGAAGTTCGCCATAGATTGTGGAGGCGATATTCTCCGAGGACGGGTTTATTTTATCAAATGGAGGCACATCATTCAGACAAGTATGGTCAAGTTTTAACAGCACATCACCTAACTGCTCTTTTAACTTTGTAAAATCATAACCCATACCAATATCATCAAGCTTAAAAGCGTTAACCTTGACTACCACCCGGAAACGATGCCCATGCAACGCTTCACACTTACCCTGATAACCCCTTAAGAAATGGGCTGCATCAAAATGCTGCTCTACAGATAGCTGATACATCGTTTCTCCTCAACTATTTTCTAATTTAAGCACGCCCTGTTTCCCTTGTACTTTTACCAAAAGCTTTTTAATACTTTCACCGCTTACCGGATGTACTAACTCAGGAGCGATTTCAGCTAAAGGAACCAGCACAAATGCTCTCTCCGACAGTCGCGGGTGCGGAATTGTCAGTTCATCAGTTTTTTTAACCTTGTCACCATAAAAAAGAATATCTATATCAATAGGACGGGGCATATCAGGTGCGTTTACTGTCCTGCCTAACTTACGTTCAATGCCCTTTACCAGAATAAGCAATGCTACTGGAGCCAACATGGAAGATGCCTGACATACTAAATTAAGATAGCGGGGTTGATTAATGTTACCTATCGGTTCAGTATCATATACTGATGAAACCTTTTTTATCCGTAACCTTTGTGACAGAAAATTTAATGCCATATCCAGATTTTCTTGACGATTCCCCAAATTGGAGCCAAGCCCAAGATATACTGTAACCTGTTCTATTTCATTCAATTTCATTTAATTTGTACCTTCTTATTTCTACTGTAAAATATTACCGCTAAACATTCAAGCCACACTCGTCACATTCTAACATTTTTTCATTACACTGCAAATATTAACAAAACCTAAAAGCCAAAATATTAAGCCTGTTTCTTCTAAAAATAAACTATCTATTATATAAACTATATAAACCATTGATTACCACTTACTCTGATTTTTGTATATAATAAACAAGTAGATTTGAATATAACGAGGGGGAATAACATGTGGCTTCAAACTAGACTATTTTTATTAGTTGCAGTTTTATTCGGTATACTTTACGGTGTAATTACCGGTGTTGGTGCCTGGATGGGAACCGGCAGTGCCATATCTTACATTACCATAGCTTTTGTCTTCCTTGGTTTCCAGTATTTGATTGGTCCTTCTATAGTTGGCTGGACAATGAAGATAAAGTGGGTCTCGGAAAAAGAAGCACCGGAACTGCACCAAATGATAGCCGAACTGGCTAGTAAGGCAAATTTACCTAAACCCCGTGTGGGAATCTCACAACTATCCATACCTAATGCCTTTGCATTTGGGCGAACACAACGAGATGGACGAATTTGCGTTACCCAAGGCATACTAAATACTCTTAATAGAGATGAACTAAGAGCCGTATTAGGCCATGAAATGTCCCACATCAATCATCGTGATATGGTAATCATTACCCTGCTTTCAGCTGTGCCGCTGATACTGTACTGGCTTGCCTGGAGTACAATGTGGGGAGGAGCTTTTGGGGGCAGGAGACAAGGAGGAAGCTACGCAATACTTATTGGATTTGGGGCTTTCATCCTATATTTCATTACAAATCTACTAGTCCTTTATGGCTCTAGAATACGCGAATATTATGCTGACCTGGGTAGTGTCCAACTTGGTAATGCACCTCATCACTTAGCCTCAGCTTTGTATAAATTAGTCTATGGAAATGCTCGTTTCAAGGGTAGTAAAGAACTGAAACGAATTGAGGGAGTTAAGGCTTTTTTCCTTAATGATCCATCCCGAGCCTGGGGTGAAATTAAAGAGTTATCCCAGATTGACGGAGATATGAGCGGTACCATCGATTATGATGAGCTTATGGAACTTCGCCAGAAAGAAATACGTTTGAATAGCTCTGATAAATTACTAGAGCTGTTCACGACTCACCCTAATATGCTCAAAAGAATAAAACACTTATCCACCCTTACTGTCTAGAACTCTTCTTAACTAATCACTCTAGATACAGCTTTTTTTAAGTGATAAACCTGATAAATTGACGGTCATTAAGAATAATTACAAATTAAACATGTTGTTCTTGGTGAAAGTGCTTATAGCTTCGCACATATGATAATAGAGACCTTGTTTATCCAGAAGTTCCTGATGAGAACCACTTTCAACAATTTTCCCCTTCTCGAGGACTATAATACGGTCAGCATTAGTAATAGTGGATAATCTATGCGCAATAATAATACAAGTACGTCCTTTGATCAGACTATGCAGTGATTTTTGCATAAGCCGTTCGGCATTAGTATCTATATTAGAAGTAGCTTCATCTAATATCAGAATAGGAGGATTAGCCAGGATTGCCCTTGCCAGACAAATAAACTGGCGCTGCCCGGCACTGAGGTTACTCCCCCTTTCACCTACCAAAGTATCATAACCATGATCCAGGTGAGTAATGAAATCATGAGCACCAGCTATTTGGGCTGCTTCGATCAATTCCTGATAAGTAGCATCAATATGTCCATACCGAATATTATCCGCAATACTACCGGAGAAAAGAAATGGATCCTGAAGCACAATACCGATTTGACGTCTCAAAGATTGCTGGGTAACAGAGCGCACATTATAGCCATCAATAATTACCGCACCCTTGTCTACTTCATAGAAGCGGGTAATAATATTCACCAAACTACTTTTACCGGCGCCGGTACGACCAACTATAGCCACCGTTTCCCCGGCACGAATTGCCAAGTCTATATCATGAAGAATCTCCACTCCAGACTGGTAACTAAAACTAACTTGCTGTAATTTAAGCTCTCCTTTTACCAGAGGCATCTCAATTGCCTGGGGACTATCTTTAATCTCCGGTTCGATATCAAGTAGTTCAAAGATACGTGATCCAGAAGCCATTGCCCGTTGCAGTTCAGTATATAACATTGTGAGTTCTAACACGGGGTTAAAGAAACGTTGGATATATAGTAAAAAAGCAATGAGAACACCAGGTCCCATCTCTCCGGCTAAAACCTGATAACCACCAAAAACAATAACCAGGCTATAAGCAACACCGGTTAGTATTTCGACTAGGGGCATCATAAGCGATTGTAGTTTAGCTGCGTTAATATTAGCTTTCTGATGTATTTCATTTATGCCATCAAATTGCCTAAGGTTAATTTCCTCCCGGGATAGGCTTTGCGTTACTCTTATTCCAGATATTCCTTCTTGAAGTTGGGCATTAACCATTGCAATAGCACGCCGCACCCGGATGAAAGCGCGACGGGCATATTTCTGCCATATTACAATTACTACACCTAATACCGGCACAACAGTAAGAGTAAGTAAAGCTAGACGGACATCCATTACAATCATGACACCGGCTATCCCTATCAGAGTCAAGACACTGGTTACAGCATTAAGCACATCACTGGTAAGGAGTTCCTGTACCTGTTGCACATCGTTTTGAACTCGGGACATGAGTTTACCCACCTTACTGCGGTCAAAGAAACTCAGTGAAAGACGCTGCAAATGAGCAAACATCTCAGTACGCATTCTGTAGAGTATTGCCTGACCTGCATAAGATAAAAACAGGGTTTCCAAATACTGGCCAGCCCAAACCAATAGTCCTACCCCAACAAAGGCAACAGCAATAATATTTAGTCCGCTAAGATTACCAGCTTGTATGAATTTATCGGTAGCTATACCTACCAGATAGGGTAATGCCAGGGCAGCCAGCGTGCGCACCATCATACCCCCAGCCCCTAAAGCCACCCATAATTTGACTGGACCCAAGTATTTTGGTAACCGTTTTATAACCCTGCTATTATATACCTTGCCTAATGCTTCATCTTCATCAGCATCGAAGGTACCATGTACTTGAGGTCCTCCCCGACCACCCTGATACATGCTTACTCCTCTTCCTGAGTCTCTCCGGAAACAATAGTTACAGAGAGTTGTGAGTTATATATTTGTTGATACAGACCATTCTTTGCCAGCAAATCGTCATGTTTACCCCGCTCAATTATTTGACCTTCTTTAAGCATCAAAATAAGATCAGCATTTTTAATTATGGGCAGACGATGTGTAATAATAAAAGTAGTGCGCCCTTTAATAAGTTTATCCAGCGCCCGGCGGATGAGATATTCAGTTTCAGCATCTACACTCGATGTGGAATCATCCAGGATGAGAATACTGGGATTAACCAGCAGAGTACGGGCTATAGCCAGCCGCTGTTTTTCCCCACCGGAAAGAGTAATACCGCGTTCACCTACCCAGGTATTATAGCCATCAGGAAGGCTCTGGATAAAATCATGAAGATAAGCTGCTTTAGCAACTTCAATTATCTGCTCTTTACTGGCACTTGTTGCACCATAGGCAATATTATCCCGAATGGTAGCTGAGAATAGAAAGACATCCTGCTGTGCTGTTATCACATTACTGCGCAATGAAGCTATGGTCATATCACGAATATCGATACCATCAATAGTAATACGTCCACTTTTTACGTCATAGAATCTCGGAATGAGATGGGCAATAGTGCTCTTCCCACTACCTGAGTTCCCAACCAGAGCTACTAATTCCCCTGGCTTCACACTAAAGCTGATGTTTTTCAAAGCAGGAGTCGTTAAATTGTAACTGAAACTAACATCTTCAAAGTTGATCTGTCCCTTGAGGATACCTGCCTCAATAGCATCTATTTTTTCCTGGATCATTGGCCGAGTATTGAGTATCTCAAAAATACGTTGCCCCGCCGATATGGTACGGGAAAGAAGGTTTGTCATGAATCCTAGACGCCGGACAGGCATTGCCATCATACCCAGGTATAAAATGAATTGGGTTAGATTACCTATAGTCAGCGTACCTGCTATCACTTGTTGCCCGCCATACCACAGGATAAGTGCTGTCGGTATGCTAATGAGAAATACCATTAGAGGTACATTTAAAGCCATCTGCCGCGCAACGCGAATGTGTTCATTATACAGTAGGGTTGTATCAGCAGAGAATTTTTGGGTCTCCTCTGCCTGATGCGAAAACGCCTTTACCACCCGTACTCCAGTAAGATTTTCTTCCAGCGTAGTACCCAAAGCTGCCATCAACTGTTGTATTTTAAGCCACATTGGACGAATATGGCGACTATTAGAGATAGCCCGCCAGCCAACAAAAGGTAAAAAAGCTAATGTGAGCAATGCCAGCTGCCAATTTATCGAGACTAGAATGTAAGATATACCAATGAAAAGGATAAACATTTGGATTAGCCCTAATAAACCCCTGCCGACAAACATCCGTATGGCTTCTACATCAGTAGTGGCGCGTGACATAAGTTGGCCAGTTTGAGCCTGGTCATGAAAGGCAAAACTTAATCGCTGGAGATGTTCATAGAGCTTATTTCTAATATCGTAGCAAGTTTTCTGAGAGACTACTACACTGAGATAACTATACCCATAGGCGGAAATACCTCTCAAGGTAGTGGCACTAAATACAACTACTACCGCCCATATCAGAAAACTCCGTTCTCCTTGGCTGGCCACGGTATCAATAGCCTCACCTAGAATCCAGGGAATAGCCAATCCGGAGGCCGTAGTTATTAGCAAGCATACAAACGCAAGAAGCAACAATACCCAGTATTTACCGGTAAATACCATTAATCTAAAGAGTATTTTCATTTCATGCCTAAAACCGATAAAGATAATATCTGTTTCAATATTATTCTACCACTTTCAGAGATTTTACACACCAATTGACATGAGTTATGCTGCACAGATAGCTGCTCTAGGTTTAATGGCAGTCAATTGCACTTTGAGGGAAAGGCAATATCACATAAGTATCAGTTATGTCACCAGTCAGTATATTAGGATTTCAGGTTAGAATTTATTAAATACGAGGAATTTTTTTACATCCAAATGCTGGTATTGGAAATGAGAAGTGGTGTTAACTGGTTTTTTGGAAGCAGTAACCAACTCCAGGCTCAGTTATAATGTACTTGGGTAACGAGGAATTTGGCTCAATTTTCTGGCGCAGGTGTGAAATATAAATACGCACATAATCCAGGTCATCGGTATATTCCCACCCCCACACCCTTTCTAAAATCTGCTTATGGGTAAGAATACGACCGGCATTTTCTACCAGCAAAATAAACAAATTATACTCTCTTGGTGTTAGCCTCACCCGCTCTCCATTGACTGTAATTTTCCGCTCAGTAACATCCACCACAAGGAAACCATCACCATAGGTAATTTGCTTCTCAATATCTGCGGAAGGAAGTTCTGCACGTCGTAAGGCACCACGCACTCTTGCTAAGAGTTCATTATTACCCACCGGTTTCAATAGATAATCATCAGCCCCATAATCCAACCCTCGAACTATATCTTCTTCTGACTGACGTTTACCAGTGAGCATAATGATGGGTATATTAGAGACATCACGCATGCGACTGCAGGTCTGCCAGCCATCCATTCTGGGCATGACCACATCCAATAACACTAAATCTGGCTTATAAGCAAAAAATATTTGCAGAGCTTCCTGCCCATTACTAGCTTTAAATACCTCATACCCTCGCTGGCTAAGAACCTGAGCAATCATTTTAACCAAACGCTCTTCATCATCAACTATAAGGATTTTTTTTTTCATTTTAGTTATATAATTTATTTTCTCTGTAATAACATTTCGGCAATCATTCCGGGTAATTCACGGGTATTAATTGGTTTGGATAAATAAGCATCGCAACCGGATTCAATGATTGTTTCCTGATCACCTTTCATTGCATATGCCGTAACTCCAATAATAGGAGTATTACAGAATGCTGGGATTTTTCTAAGTTTTTTAGTTACCTCAAGTCCATTCAACTTAGGAAGCTGTATGTCCATTATGATAAGATCCGGCTGTACTTTTATAGCAACATCAAAAGCTTCTTCCCCATCAGTTGCTTTGAGTAAAATATATTCTCTACCCCTCAGCACCATTTCAAGTAGTTTCATATTTAAGGGATTATCTTCAACAATCAGTATTTTCTCTTTCATTAAACTATTCCGGAATATGATTAACCATGTACTGCTAACGGTAATGTGAAAGTAAACCGGCTTCCTTTCCCATACTCACTATTTACCCAAATTCGCCCGCCATACCCTCCAATAATCTGTTTAACCAGAGCTAAACCTAATCCCGTTCCACTCGTCTCTCTGGTTAAAGCATCGTCCAGGCGGCAAAACGGTTCAAATATCCGCTCTTGATTTTCCTTACTGATTCCAATACCACTATCAATTACGCTTACCTGACACCAATCATTATCTCTAACCACCTCAATTTTCAATTTACCTCCATCAGGAGTAAATTTAGTGGCATTACTTAATAAATTAAGAAACACCTCACTCACTTTCGCTTTGTCAGCGTGAACCAATGGCAACCCTTCTTCTATTTCAATATCAAGATTATGCTGCCTTGGTACCAATATTGGCAGTAAACTTCTGGTCAATAATGTCACAAACTCATTTAAAGCAAATTTTGTCAGGTTGAGTGGTGTTGTTCCTGATTCTATTTTTGACAGGTCAAGAACCTCATTAATTAGATTAAGCAAGTGCTGACTGCTTCCCAAAATATCATTAAGGAATTGTTCTTGCTCTTCATTAATTTTTCCCGGCACTTCATCTCTAAGTAATTCAGAAAATCCCATTACAACATTTAATTGGGTGCGTAATTCATGTGACATACTAGCTAAAAAGGCCGACTTTGCCTGAGTCGCCTTCGCCAGCTCGTCATTGGCTTCATATAGTAGCTTATTAGTACGCTGCAAGCTATCAACCAACCTTTTATTTTCCAGAGAAAGTCTCTGTTGTTTTAAAGCATTAGCAATTGCGGTTTTAATCTCTTCCGGATTTACCGGCTTCACAAAATAGGCATAAGCTCCCTGATTCACCGCCTCTATTGCTGTTTCCACACTAGCATACCCAGTCATCGTAATCACTGCTACTTCCGGGTCTATTTCCTTGGCCAGCTCCAGTATCTCCATACCATCAATGTCAGGCAACCTGATATCAGTAATAACGACATTAAAAGAGGTTTTTTTTATAATTTCTAAGGCATCAACCCCTCTCTCTAGCCCGATAACCTTATAGCCGGCATCTTCCAGTATTCCACACAGAGTTACTCTTGCACCTTCGCCATCTTCCACTATTATTATTTTGGCTTCCATCTCCATTATTTATTTTTCTCTTTGTTGATATTGCTTATCAAAGCAATAATATTTTCTACATCAAAAGGCTTATAAATGCAGGCATAAGCCCCTTCTTGTATTGCCTTTTTCACATGTTCTTCCTCAGTATATCCAGTCATCATAATCACTGTTACCTGAGGATCAATATTCTTTACCTGCTCAAATGTTTCCACTCCACTCATACCAGGCAACCTAACATCCAGAAAAATAATGTCATAATGCTTACTCTTCACCATTTCAATTGTTTCAATGCCATCCCGGGCAGTAGCCAATCTGTACCCATGATCCTCCAGTAAGCCTTTTAACGTTTCCCTATCACCGAATTGATCATCAACCACCAGTATCAAGATTTTTCCACTAAGTAATTCCTCAATAAGTTTTATGATTTTATCTATATCAAAAGGTTTACAAATGAGAGCATAAGCCCCTTCCTCAATAGCTTCTTTTATTAAATCTTCAACTGAATAAGCAGTCATCATAATTACTGCCGCTTTGGGATCAATCTTTTTAATTTCCCTGAAGGCCTGCACTCCGCTTATTCCCGGCATTTTTATATCCATGAAGATAGCCTCAAAGTGAGTCTCTTTAACCGCCTCAATCGCTTGATACCCATTTTCTGCGGTGATAACATTGTAACCATTGTCCTCCAGTATTCCGCCAAGAGTCAGCCTCATACTTCTCAGGTCATCAACTACTAATATATTATACTTTTCCATTATCTTTCCCTCACGTACCTATTGTCCCTGCAAAGGTAACTTTATGGTAAAAGTAGTTCCCTTCCCCACCTGACTCTCTACTTCAATATATCCCTGATGCCTGTCAATGATTGATTTACACACCGCTAATCCAAGTCCGATACCTTTGGCTTTCATTGTATAGAGAGGATCAAAGATTTTACCTGCAGCTTCCTCAGGTATCCCACAACCGGTATCACTAATCTCCACCTCCAGAAATTTACTATTCTTTCCGGAACTAATAGTTAGATTACCTTTCTCAGGCATTGCCTGCAGCGCATTCATAATAATATTCACTAAAACCTGCTGGATTTGTTCGGTATCTATGTCAATAATGGGCAAGTCAACATTCAGCTTTTTAATAACTTCTATGTTTTCCGGAATAACCAAATGCGAAAGAGCATCCTCAATTACCCGGTTAATTTTGCTCGGTGAAACTGCAGGTTTTCCTACGCGGGAGAAACCCAAAAGGTCATTAATAATTTTATTAGATGAGTTTATCTCACTGTCTACAATATCAAGAAATTCGATAAGCTTCGGTTCTTTTTGACTTAGCTCACTGCCTGTTATTTTTCTTTTCACATAGTATATGGCATTTTTGATAGCACCCAGAGGATTTCTTAGTTCGTGCCCCACTCCCCCCGCCAGTTGACCTATCGCTGCTAGTTTCTCAGAGCGAATTAACTGGTCCTGCGTTTCTCTTAACTCTTCGTTAGACACCTGTAACTCTTCATTAGTTGCACGTATTTCTTCCTCAATTACCTGTAATTCTTCATTCGATGCCCTTAGCTTTTCTTCACTAATCTGAAGTTCTTCATTAGCTATTCTCAATTCTTGCGCATTTAGTTGCACTCTTTGCATAGCTTTGTTCAAATTATAAGCAGCAAACCAGCTTAAAAAAGCAACTAAATAGAAAAATATTATCCGAACAGCAACAGTTACATGTGAAATTATTGGTTCTGGTTCTGGTATGGTAATTACCTGGGGAATGATCCCGGTCTGTTCAACTAGTATCATTATCAGATAAACTAGAGTTGCCAAGGTAGCTGTTAGGAAACCAGCCTTTAACTTAATTACCATACCAGCAATGATAATTGGGAAAAAATAGATAATAGGTAACGGACCGGTGAATCCCCAAAATATCGGGGTTACTATGGCAGTATATATTATATAACCAATAGTCAGAAAATAACCGGCAATTTTAACCTTGTTAATTTTAACTAGCCAGTAGGATATTAAACTGATAAAAATAGCTGATACCGCTACTGCGGTAAAAGAAATAACTGGAAACTCAGAATTAAACAACCAAAGGATAATAACTACAATCTGAGATATTAACTGAGATATAAAAGCGCCTATAGCAATAATTCCAATGCTATCTGCCCTTCTCATGAATTCATTTTGAGGAAAATCTAATCCCATTACCATTTCATTCCCTTTTTCAGTCCACTTATCAGCCGAATAAAGAATTGGACTATTCCTTTTTATATATTTTTGCTCTCTTATCAAGACATCTTAGTTTATCGTTAAAATTACCAGGCAGGGTCTCTACTTCACCGAGAATCAGGTATCCCGGAGTTGCCAGTGAATCATATAGTTTACCAATTACTTTCTGCTGAAGTTGAGGTTGCAGATAAATCAGCACATTACAGCAAAATATACAATCCACCTCGGTAAGGAATTGAAATTTTGAAGTCAGGTCAAAATAAGAAAAGAGAACTTTTTGCCTTATATCGTTATTCACCGCGTAATCTTTTCCGTGATACGTGAAATATTTTTTTATGATAATGGAATTAAGGTTATCATCTATATTTTTAACGGGGCATAAACCTGATTTTGCTTCTTGTAAAGCTGTTTGGTTAATATCAGTAGCATATATAGAAATATCAAAATTATGCTGAAGTTCTCCCAGAAATTCCATAAGCATGATGCTAATGGAATAGGGTTCTTCCCCATGAGCACAGCCGGCACTCCAGAATCTGAGGTCATATTTATTTTGATTTTCTTTAAAGTTTACCAATTCAGGTAATATCAGACTGGCTACTTGCTGAAAGGTATTTGGATTTCTAAAAAAACTGCTTACTTGTATGGTAAAATCGTCAGTAAGTTTCTGATATTCTGCAGGATAAGTATCCAGATATTTAATATAATCCAGGTATGTTTTTGCTCCGGTAATACTTAAC
>JAQTVP010000119.1:0-2760 GCA_028707015.1 Dehalococcoidales bacterium
ATATGGGCTCATAAGGAAATCCTTCCTTACCTTAGTGGCGGTCTGCCTATTCTACGCCCATTAAATTACCCTCCGGGCGTACCCGGCAATGGCTATATAGTAAAAGGGCAAGTAATGGTAGTTAATTTGATAGGCAGAACCTTTATCGGTGAATTCGACAGCCCATTTCAGGCAATGGATAAACTGCTCACTGAGATTCAACCTAAACCTCCGATTATTATCGTTGATTTTCACGCCGAAGCAACTTCAGAGAAGATGGCAATGGGAAGGTACCTAGACGGTCGCGTCAGTGCTGTACTCGGCACCCATACTCACGTAGGCACCACTGACGCCCAGTTATTCCCCAAGGGAACTGCTTATGTTACTGATATAGGAATGGTTGGCCCCATTAACTCAGTCATCGGTGATGATATTGATTCAGTACTTCGGCGTTTCCTGACGGCAATACCCAGTCGTTTATTTGTCGGGGAAGGCAGAGTAATGCTTAATGCCATACTGGTTAATATAGACAACAACAGCGGGAAGGCAACAAGTATTGAACGAATTTATCAAGAAATAGACTTATAATGCCCAAAAGCTACAAGTTGCTCTAAGAAAAATGCGTGATTCCCGGCAAAAACGGGCTCAGGAAATGGTTAGCAAGCTAGGGAAGCTAGGGAAGCTCGGTATGCATATTGATTGGCAGCGAGTTCAGGCAATAACCGGTAATGGTACTTTTGGCCGTCCACATATAGCCCGGGCGATGTTAGAAAAAGGTTACGTAACCTCGGTTAAAGAGGCATTCACTAAATATATAGGCCATAATAAACCAGGATATGTTAAACAGGAAAAAATCACACCCCAAGAAGCAATAAATAGAACTAATATTACAGTCCAAAGGATTACCCGTACTGGCACACCCGCTAACCATAAATAACCCGGAAACACTGGTAAGTAATTTACAATCGATTGGGATGATAGGTATTGAGGCTTACTATAATGGTTATAAATGGTTATACTGCCGAAGAAATAAATAAGCTAGTTAATTTAGCCAAGACATATAAACTGATTACCACCGGTGGCAGTGATTTTCATTGCCTGAATATCAGTAAAAATGATACGATTGACAGTGCTGATGTAACCTTGGAATCAGCAAAACAGCTTATAGCCTTAGCAGAAAAGCAAACTAAACGTTAATTGGCACAAAACTTGACAGGTTACGTCCCTCAAGATATAGTGACACATAACTCACTAAAGCCAATTTCTTTATATTTTAGAGGTAATATGAATGCTCCAACCAACAACTAAATTTAATTTTGCGTGCAGGTTTATACAAAAAAGACCTGATACTTTACCATATTTCCTGTCGTTTCTCTTAAGGCGCAGCATACGCGGGCGGAGCTACTCGCGTAACGATGGATTCAGTGCTCCACCATCCGTAGTAACCTTCGCCGTAACTGACTACTGTAACTTAGACTGCAAAATGTGTCCCTTCCAAAGCTCAAATGTTGAGAAAAACCACTTGGATATGGCAATAATTAAGAAAGTCATTGACCAGATTTATAACTCTAAGCCTTATATCAGCTTATGTGGCAGAGGCGAACCCTTTATGCATCCGGAGTTTTTTAATATTATAAGCTATGTTAAAAGCAAAGGCTTATGGTGTGCAGTAGATACCAATGGAACTCTTTTAGAAAGAAATGTTGACCAACTCCTTAATTCCCATATTGATCTGGTTAGCGTCAGCATTGATAGTATCGGCGATGTTCAAGATGAGATCAGGGGTGTTCCCGGTACTTTCCAGAAAATAGTAGCTGGAATAAAAGCATTAAGAGCCAAAGCGGAGAAATCCAAACCAATAATAAGGGTCAATTGTGTTATTACCGGCTATAGTGCTGATCATTTAGAAAAGGTTTATGAGCTGGCAAAAGATTTAGGGGTAGACATGCTGAATTTTTCTCATTCTATGTACATCAGAACGGAAAGCATGCTAAAAGCCCAGGAAAAATTATCCCAAAATCTTCCCAAACCCAGGGAAAAAATATCATGGGATACAGTAGATATTGATGGTGAAAATATAAATGCTGAAAAGATAGCTCAAACAATTAACAGACTCAGTAAAAAAGATGAGGGAGTAATTGTCTCAGTCACTCCCAATCTAGCTAATGCCGATGAGATAAAAAAATATTATAGTTTTAAAGGTTTTGTTGAGATAAATGATGCTAAATGCGCTTGGAAACACTCCAATATTTATCCCAATGGTGATGTAGAAATGTGCGATGGTCTTTATCCAATGGGAAACCTGAATGACAGTGATTTCCTCAAAATCTGGAATAATGATAATTTTAGAGAGTTTAGGAAGAAACTTAAAGAAACAAAGAGATTTCCTATCTGTTCAGCATGCTGCCGCTATTACCACTATCATTAATAATATTGCCACCGCTGTTTATACTGAATGGATAACTTGATAACAATTCCAGAAATATTCCGCCAAATTGAGTAGTTTATCATTTTTCTCAATAAATAACCCCTTTATTAGGAGAGTTTATGGCCATTATATTTGGACTATTAATAATAGTTGCTTACCTACTAGGCTCCGTACCGGCCGCTTACCTGGCAGCTAAATGGTCCCGGGGGATAGATATCAGGGAATATGGTGATGGTAACGTCGGTGCAAGTAACTTACTGAGAGTAACCTCTAAATGGATAGCATATACTGTGATTATTTTTGATTTGGGCAAGAGTGCTTTGATAATATGGGTAGCACAACTATTAGGTTTT
>JAQTVP010000119.1:2770-4998 GCA_028707015.1 Dehalococcoidales bacterium
TTATCGGTTCAGCTGCAATTATTGGCCATAACTGGCCGGTTTTTCTCCGTTTCAATGGTGGCAGGGGTGTATTAACAGTGGTAGGAGTTAGTCTTATTTTGGCACCAATACTAGCGCTGACACTACTGGCCATCTCTTTTATCTTTGGCCTATTTAAAAAACTCGCCCTGGGAACAATTACCGTTATAACATGCTTATCTATATTCAGCTGGTTTCTTCCTCAACTTTTCGCTATTGAAAGATCTCTCTCGCTTACCATCGGATTTATAGTAATATTATTGATAACAATAATCCGGCGGCTGACAGCGCCAAAAACTGTATTTACTGCTTCAGTAACACAGAGGCAACTACTGATTAATCGTTTACTGTTTGACCGTGATATCCGTAGCAGAGAAGACTGGATAAAAGAAAGAAAAGGTAAAATAAAATGAGATGTGCTACGCATCCTAATGTCGAAACTAACTTAAGATGCGGCAAATGCGGCAAGCCAATATGCCCCAAATGCATGGTACAAACCGCCGTAGGGAGCAGATGCCCCGAGTGTACCAATCTCTATAAATTACCTGTTTTCCATATCTCCGCCCAATATTATCTAAGAGCTATCGGAGCAGGATTAATTATAGCTATTGGTTATGGTATTGCCTGGGGAGTAATCGAATGGATAATTCCTTTCCTTTCTTTTAATTTACTGCTCGGACCTGGTGCTGGCTACATCATCGGAGAAATAATTAGCCGCTCCGTTAATCGCAAGCGTGGTACGGGATTAGCTATAATTGGTGGTATCGCGGTAACTATAAGCTATCTGATTAGCCTGCAACCTCCCTGGGGGTACGGGTTTTCCTTTTTCTCGTTTAATTTCTTACACCTGGCAATCAGTATAATTGCTCTGGCATTAGGCATCTACTTTGCGGTCACCCGCTTACGATAATAAAAAACGAACACCCCAATATCCCTTATTAAGATACAGTAACTCCTATATTCTGTACCTAAATATACCAATGTACCATCATTCAATATTAGATAATCAGTGGTTCTTACACTAGCAAACAGTAAGTAATATAGTCACCAGTCTCTGCAATATTATTGCATAAAGGCATATATTCAGGCATAATATTAATAGCCCTAAAAGATGCTGCGTAAACAGGGGGTAACGCAAGCCTAAAATAACAACCACTTGATTAGTAAATTATTCTAACAATTTTTTTTGTTAAATCTAATGTTTAAATCAAAAAGGAGGTTTTTATTATATGGGAGAAGTAGTTATTGTTAGCGGGGTAAGAACAGCAATCGGGACTTTCGGCGGCTCATTAAAGAATATGCCTGCCATCAAACTCGGTAGCCTTGTCATGAAAGAGACGTTAAGACGTGTCGGGTTAAGACCAAAGGCTAATGAAGAAATATTATCTTATGCTCCAGATATATTCAAAGATGAAGGTATGTCCGATCTAGAAAAAAATAATTATGATTGGGATGATTCTCTAAAACCAATCCATGTTGATGAAGTGATAATGGGGAATGTCCTTCAGGGTGGGCAAGGTCAAAACCCGGCTCGCCAGTCTACTATTTATGCTGGTTATCCTAAGGAAACCAGCGCTTTCACTGTCAATAAAGTCTGTGGTTCCGGTTTAAAGGCGATTGCTTTGGGTGCTCAGTCAATTGCTACCGGTGGAGCAGATATTATTGTGGCTGGTGGTATGGAAAACATGAGTTGCACGCCTTACATTCTACCCAAAGCTCGCTGGGGATACCGGATGGACGCCAACACCAGAGGAGAACTTCTAGACCTGATGGTCTATGATGGACTGTGGGAAATCTTTTACGGTTACCATATGGGCATTACCGCAGAACTTATTGCCCAAAAGTATGGTATTTCCAGAAGTGAACAGGATGAAATTGCCTTGCTCAGCCACCAAAGAGCCAGAGCAGCAATAAAAGAAGGTATTTTCAAACAGGAAATCGTACCTGTCTCGATTCCACAGAGAAGAAAAGATCCAATTATCTTTGAAACTGATGAACGCCCAATGGATACCAGTATGGAAAAAATGGCTAAACTGCGCCCGGCATTCCAAAAAGACGGCACGGTGACCGCTGGTAATGCATCCGGCATCAACGATGCTGCGGCGGCAGTAATGCTTATGTCTAAAGAAAAAGCAACCGAACTAGGGCTGGAGCCGCTGGTCACCATCAAGTCATTCGCCTCAGGCACGGTAGATCCTAACTATATGGGG
>JAQTVP010000120.1 GCA_028707015.1 Dehalococcoidales bacterium
GGGACATTATTGGTGGGGAAGATGACATGTATGAGGTAGTGTATGCTGAGTGTGGCATTGCCAGATCAACAGCCTACAAATATATCAACATGTGGGGAGCAGTGTTTAATAACCCAGCAATACCAGAGGAAGTAAAGACAGCACTACGTGGTAAGTCCATGAGATCCCTATTACTTCTAACTGCAGCAGCAAGAGAAGGTGAGATAGATGACTCAACCTGGGAGAACATATCTAAGGCTACCACTTCATCAGAGATACGAGGATTGGTGCGAGATGTAAGAGGAGAAAGAACTTCCTCTCATACAGCAATTGTACTGGAACTCAACATGAAATCTGGTGTACTAACAGCTCGTAAAAGTGGAGTAGTAGAAGTTGTAGGTGTATTGAATGTATCCCTGCGAGACACAGCTGATCTTATTGACGCTTCCATTCAGAGGATTGTAGATGCATGTAACATCATGGAGAGATAATGGAATACGATATAGTAATAGATGCAGGTAATACTCATGAAATAGAAAGACTGGAAACAGGACTATACACTTTTGATAAGGCTGTAGGTTCAAAGACTGGTAGGTTGGGGCTTCCCCTTCGCAGCATGATGGAAATTTCTGGCAGATCTCACGTAGGAAAGTCCACTACAGCATACTATTTGTCTGGTAAAATTTCCTCCCTTCAATCAGGAAAGGGAAGTATAGAAATTTGTGACCTTGAAGGGTTGGATGTGACATACCTGAAACATGCTCTGGGTGTGTCTGGGTTCAAGGGTCATGTTCATTTGATAGATGGATTGGAGAAGGGAAAGCTAAGAAAGCACTCAGTTATGATACAGGAAGGAGTAGAGAAGCTTATGGCAGATGACAATACTAGAGTTGTATTGCTTGATAGCATTAGTGCATTTACTCCTGATGCTGAATCTGCTGGGGACTTTGGTGAAAGCTTCATGTCTCCAGCCAGTGCCTTCTTATCTTCAGGCGAAATATTCCCATTCTTACCTAGCAGTGTGCCATCAATATCTACCAATAGTAATTTATAATTCACTAATAACCTCTTTCCCTACTTGCTTTCCCCTTCAATAAATATGCAGGAGAATTCCCAAATTATTAATAATATTTCCATATCCACAAGCTAACAAGGAGAATGTAAGAATATAGAAGTTAATTAAACCGTGTATTCAGACCACCCCGGTATTCGTTTAAAACTATGGAATTTATTAGTACAAATGCATATAAGCTAAATTATAATAGCTTGAACAATGTCTAATTTACTTGGATTCAATTGATTTCTGAGGATATTATTTGCTCCATAAAACTACCACCACAATCAGTCAAGTGTAATATATATTATTAACTGTATGAAACACTATTCCATAGTTTATTCTACCATTCGCATCAATAAATATCTAATCTCAGATTAGTTAAATAATTATTTAATTCCATGTAATATTATATTCGGATAATAGAAGTATCACTATTTCACTTAATCCAGAGAGGAGTAATTTACATGATTTATATTATAGAAAAACCAACGACGCCACAGGTTTGCCGGGTCTTCAGGTGGCTCGTGTATAAAATTGGTATTAATAAGTAATCTGTATCCTTCCCGGTTAACTGCAAATGAGTAAATACGCTGACAACCTTTGCTGCGCAAATACTCAATAATAAAATTTATTAAAGTGATACCTATACCTTTTTTTCGCATCTTAGGATTAACAACAGCACTCTCTATATAACCCAGATTTAAACTAGGCCAATATTTATAAGTACTAGTGCCAACAACATAATCATAATCCCGATTTTCTTCGTTTTGCATTACAGTCTTCGCCCTAAGTCTGATGCTTTCGGTACGATGAGGATTCATTTCCTCATATTTTCCCGGGTCACCATACAACTTATTGAAAAGTATACGGATTTCAACAAATGGGCCTGGCTCCCATGTTCTGGTTACTTCAATTTTATACCCTTCGTAATCAGCCACGCCTTCCTGGTACTCATCAGAGCGATATTCTCTCTGCAATCCAGCAAAATAATCTCTCCACATAGAGTTATTGCTCCTTTAGAATTAACTTAAACAAATTATATTTTATCTCTTCAAGCACTTACAATCAATGGCAACTAGAAACTCAATAACCTATTAGTCAGATTATAACTATTCACAATAACTGTTATCCTAATTGCTTATTCAGTAAAATTACTGTAAAATAAAAACCAATTGTTAGACGTTAACTTTTTTCAAAAACAGCTAAAAGTTCATTTGTATTTATACTGAGTTCCACTGAATACTCAAACGGTCTACTATTTAAACATAATCTAGGAGGATAATTAATGATAGGTATCTTGTATGAAGAAACCATAAAGGAATACGATTTTGGACTGGGGCATTCTTTTCGCGGAGACCGCTATGATATATTTCCACCTTTTTTAAAGCAGCATTTAGCCGAGGGTGAGGTATACCAGATCCTCAAAGCAATCCCGGCAAATGATGATGACCTAAGTTTAATCTGCCAAAAAGATTATATCGATTTTAATAAGGGTTTCTATGAAGCGGCAAATTTAGGATTGAGCTACCCCGGTAACTTCCTCCAATTTCAGAGCGGAGATAACAAACCCAATGAGAAATCGGGAAAAATTGAAATAGCGGCGAGGTTAATTATTGGGCAGGCAAAATTAGCCTGCGATCTAATTCAGGAAAATAAGCTACAGAAAGTTATTTCTATCGGTGGCGGAATGCATCATGCTAAACCTAATTCCGGAGAAGGTTTTTGTATCTATAATGATGTTGCTTTTTGTGCAAAATATCTGCAGCAAAAATACAATTTAGATAGAATCTTGATTCTGGATACTGATGCTCATGCCGGAAATGGAACTGCTGAATATTTCTATGAAGACCCAAAGGTATTATTTGTTGACCTCCACCAGGACCCGCGAACAGTCTACCCTGGAACAGGTTACAGTTTCGATACCGGCGCTGGTGATGGTAAAGGTTACACCATCAATATTCCTCTGCCAGTCTATGCCGGTAAAGAATCTTACCGGCTGGCTTTTGAAGAGATAATTATGCCGGTAGTCAAAGAATATAAACCACAGATAATTATTCGTAATGGCGGCTCTGATCCCCACGTTAGTGACGGCTTAACTGCCTTAGGCCTAAATGTAAGTGGATTTAAAATGATTGCTGATACGGTACGAGAAATGAGTCAGATTTGTGACGGTAAAGTCATTGATCTTATCGGCTCCGGTTATAATAAAAATGTACTGCCGTATTCCTGGCTGGCTTTAGTTAGCGGAGTTGCTGGTGTCGATACTGCTCTTGAAGAACCGGAGGCAATCCCGCCGTGGCTCAATGTAGATCGTTTTTTAATGGAAATTAATATAGTCATTAATGACGTGAAAAAGAACCTTCGAGATCAATGGCATTGTCTACGCTAAATATATTCAGAAAATTAGTGGAAATAAGCATCATCAACGACCAGTAGATTTTTAACTAAGATTGGCATTATTTCGGAGAAATCCAAGACATTTGTTGCATGCAAATGAAAGGTCAATTTACCATTTTAATTGTATTTGTTCTCTCTCAGCTTCGTAAAGACCTTTGGCACTGCCTCTCATATGCGGGGCATTAAGATTATTTCCTAATTTACGAAGTACTGGAGGTAATTCGTCTATCTTCAGCCTGCGGAGATTAGTATCATTATATCCAAATCCCAGAAAATAAATTCTTTCCCCGCTTTTTAACAGATTAGACGCTTCTTGAAATTCTGCAGATGTATCTTTACCTTCAGAGATAATAATAATCTGTTCAGCAGCGCTCTGTATTTCTTTATCGTTATTTGATTCATTACGAGGTCTATAAGGCCTGCTAAATTCATCGATTCCAGATATTTGCCATGTAAGTTTGCCCAGGCTTCCATGGACGTGGATTATGGGTATCTTATTAAGGACAGCCGCAGTTTCTTCAGCTGTTTCACCATATTTTTCAGTTAGTGCTGTATGTAAATAATATTCAAGAGACCTGTCATAGTTGAATGTAATAAAAGCAATTTCGTTTTTCCTAAAGTCTGCGAATGGGCATCCCGAAATCATTCTATTAAAAATATATTGATAACAGCCATTTTCCCGAGCATCAAAACTAAATAATCCATCATGTTTTTCGTATGGTATTAAGCTAAGCGCAATAACAAGCTTCCCAATCGTGATAAATTCTGGGCGACTTTCCAGAAATGAACCGACAGAAAATGGCTGCGCATGAAAAAGTCCGTATCTAAATTTTTCAATTTCGTCTGTATTTATACCGCATTTTTTCAGTATCGGTATCCAGTTCCCGTTGGGACGAGCCAATTTAAGATCAATAATCTTTAAAAGTCTATTCCCTAATGGATAATCATAGGACGCACTGGCACCTGCCCCCAATACAATCCGTGTAGGTATAGTTATCATGGTAGTATCATATCACATATTGCAGATTAGCTGGTTATTAAACATAAGATTATTATTTAAATGTGTTAAGCATTCAACTAAGCTAGTCCAGTCTGCGTATACGAGGGAGAAATATTAACGCCAATGCAGAAAGGAAAATAAGAACCAAAGCAAACCCACCAACCCCCCACTGTACCCCAAACCCCTCAGCCAATAGAGCTGCAGCGAAAGTACCAAAGCTAGTCAACCCAAACTCCATCATGTATATGCTCATAACCCGTCCACGATATTCATTTTCTACATAATACTGGAGCAGAGTATTACTCAAGGTCATTCTACCCGTCTGACCTATCCCAACGAAAATAATAAAAGCCAGTGATAAGTACCAGGAAGTTGAGAAAGAAAAAGCGGCCAGAGATATTCCTAATACCAGGCCACTCAATAACAGCAGGATTCCCCGCTTCTTATTAGGCAAAGAAGCAAGTACAACAGAGCCAACAATAGCACCAATACCGGAAACACCTATCAGTATCCCCATTCCGCTAGCCCCTACT
>JAQTVP010000121.1 GCA_028707015.1 Dehalococcoidales bacterium
CTGGTGGTACTGCGGTAAATATTATAACCATCCAGATCACCTTCAATATTATCAGTCCAATCAAGAGTAACTTCGGTATCACCAGGGGTAGCTGCTAATCCGCCGGGTATTGCCGGTATTGTATCGGTGGGAGTAGCACTTGCTTCAGCAGAATCAGCACTCTCATGAGCTGCCAAATCAACCGCTGTCACCACATAATAGTAAGTTGTGCCGCCAGTTAGCCCGGTATCCAGATAATCACTGGTTGCCTGAAGACTGACATTAACTTTAACATAACCAGAGCCACTGGTGGTACTGCGGTAAATATTATAGCCGTCCAGGTCACCTTCACTATTATCATCCCAGTTAAGGGTTACCTGCTTATCACCCGGTGTAGCCGCCAGATTCGCCGGAACTTGCGGAATCATATCAGTAGGAGTAGCGTTAACTTCCATAGAATAATCGCTCTCATTACTGCCTAAATCAATAGCAGTAATGACATAGTAGTAAGCTATATCATTCGTCAAAGCTGAGTCAGTGTAATCACTGGTAGTCTGAGGACTGACATTAATTTTAACATAGCCGAAACCACTGGTGGTACTGCGGTAAATATTATAACCATCCAGATCACCTTCAATATTATCAGTCCAATCAAGAGTAACTTCGGTATCACCAGGGGTAGCTGCTAATCCGCCGGGTATTGCCGGTATTGTATCGGCAATACCAATCGAAACTTCATCAATATAACTACCGGTAGTCTGAGTTGAACCATCAAATCTTATCCGGAAATTAGAGATAAAATATTGCGAATCTGTGATATTCTGACTGAATTGTGTCCAGACATTTTTAATAACACCAGGATAGGCAGTTAAATCATACCAGTTGTTATAGACAGTACCATTATAGAGCTGTACATTGAGAGGACCCTTATTCAAGTCTTTAATATAAAACCAAAATGATACGGTAATAACAGTTGTTCCACTAGCATCTAAATCGTCGGAAGTCAGGTAAGTATCACCACTTGCATGCTCAGATGAATAAGTGCCGCTATATACCGGTGCCGTAATTTGAGACCAGTCAGTTATACCATTTTCATTCCAGTATTGGTCCCAATTTGTATTTTCGAAACCATCATCAATTGCGAATATACTCCAGTCATTAACAATACCTAGAGCATCATCCGTACTCTGCTCATCATCAATAAAAAAGCTCTTGGTTACCCCGGTATAGGTAGTCAAGGCCATCATGGAAACTAAAGCTAGTATTATGGCAAGCCACTTTTTAGTTTTCATTCTGATATTTCCGCATCAGATTGATGTTTTTTATTTCTGGAGATAGTCTGCCATATAGTAATAATATATAAGGCAATAATTATAGCGCCCGGTATAACAACAGTCAGCAGGAAACCAATAGGAGTTTTGAGAAACTTAGTAAAGTAACCAATATAATCAATCTGAAAAATTACTTTCCCCACCAGATTCCTGACAGGCACCGTAAAGGGATCGGTATCTTCGTTAGCATCCCCTTTGGTTTCAAAGTATAGTGATGAGCTTTGGCCTACTCCAACAACACGATGAGTTATCAGTTTTTCTTCAGCGCTATCGGAGTAAAAGGTAATTATATCTCCCGTAACAATAGTCTCTGGTTCAACAAAACGGGTTATTACCAGCGATCCAACACTTAACTCTGGCTCCATACTGCCAGAAAGAACAGCATCTACCCTCCAACCAAGATGCGGCCCTAAATAAGTTAGCACCGCAGCTGTCATAATCAGAACCACTACAATACAACCTGTATATTCAGCTATTTTCTTCATCTCAAACTAATCACTGGTTTAAAGTAAAAGTCATCGTAATAGTTATGCCATCAGCCTGGTAATCATTACCCGTTTCCGGCCTAAGCTGAACAGCAATTTCAAAAGCCTTGGTGGATGAGCCGCCTATACCACTTAGACCGCTTAAATCCGTATTCTTTAAATCCTGAATATCCTTATAGGCATTAGCATTACCATCACTAATACTATCCAGAATACTAACGCCGCCATAATTCAGGGTAATTACTTGTATCATAGCAGCAGTTTCATCGGCGCTCATATTAATAACATTAGGGGTACCATCACTCTCTATATAACTAAACGATAGATCAAGGCCGGAAGCATTGATACTACCGGTATTTTTCAAATTAATAGTCTGCGGGCCAACTGTATTCCCCGGAGCCATGTTTGTTGCCGAAATAGTTTCGCTCACTCCATCAACATCATTGGTTTTTAAATCCAGAGTACCAGCTGCCATCTGGTTATTACTTGAGGTTTCAACATCGCTAAAGTAAGCCCAGGTACCAATGCCAGTCATACTGGTTAAGAGTATAAAAGCTATGGTTAAACCCAGTAACTTCTTCATCGGTACCCTCCTTCACTTTTTTATTTAAGCTTTCTAAGGGGCTGAGGTTTTTTGGTTTCCTCAGCCCCTTTAAGCTTGGTATATCTACACATTTAATGTACTTTCTTTTGCCTGTTTTAGTATTATGAAGTTGTCTGATCCAGGGTGAAGGTAATGTCAATATCAACAGTATCGCTCTGAAGAACATTGTCATCAGCAGCAACGTCATCAGCAGTACCGAATTTAACGTCTACACCGGCACCCTCTACGTCAGCAGCAATTTCCCAGGTAAGTACGTAGATAATGGTATCGCCATCAACACCATCTTCCTGCATAGTTGGAGAAGCTCCTCCAGTTACTGCATCCAGTGCAGCTTCTAAACCTGAAATCGGAACTTTATTAGTAGCATCTCCCAAAAGATAGGTGGCAGCAGCAGAACCTATTTTCTGAGTTAGCGTTACACCGATATACTCATCCAGATCACCATTACCACCATTGTCATTGGTAGGTGTGGTAGCTTTAGTCTCCGGGCTGCCTGCCCCATTTTCAGTAAAGGTTACAGTGGATAAAATTGTTAAATCACCATCTATGCTACCACTATTCTCCAGCGTCCAGGTAATTGTTCCGGAATCTCCAGGAACCAAGTTAGCATAGGCAACATTCACATCAATTCCATCACCTGTTGCCGGGTCTGATACCGTGACCTTTCCAGCGGGACCAGTTCCGGCAATGCTGGGAGTCAAGTTCAGTGTACCAGCAGTAAAAGTATTATTAGTTGAAGATTCCGTATCGCTGAAGTATGCCCAGGTTCCACCACCAACGAGACCCATTATCAATAAAGCTGCTACTGTTAAACCCATAATTTTCTTCATTTTTTGTCTCCTTCTTTTTATTTTTAATTTGAAAATATCTTTTTATCTTTCATATCATTTTGTGGATATAGCTACCTCCTCTGAAATAGAGATTATATTAAGCTATGCATTGCTAAATGCTTCTTTAACAATATCTTTAACAAGCCACATGACAAGCAAGGCTGCCGGAACAATAATTGATATAAACCAGCCAACTTTAGTTTGTACGAAACTGGTCATATATCCTATATAAGGGATTTTAAAGAGATAAACGCCTCTAACATTGGATACAGCAACCGGCCACGGATCAGCACCTTCAACGGCATCACCCTTGGTTACTAATGTTGTGCCATCAACTGACTGTACTCTGTGGGTAATTAGTTCCTGGTTATGTTCATAAGTAACAATTGTTCCCGGGTTTACCTCTCCGTTAATTGGTCCGTTCATGGGGCCAGTAATGATTAAATCGCCCATATTAACAGTCGGCGTCATGCTCTCGCTTCGTACCATATAAAGGTTATAGTCAGGTGAGATAAATATGATACCCAAACCTATAAGTATTATGCATAACATTACTAAAATTGACCGACTCAATATTTTCACTTTAGCAATCCTCCCATTAATTCTTGTTTATTCCCATAAAATATGTAATATTATTTAACTGGTTATATAACTAGCACCAATATTTGTTAATATTCCCAGTGCTGAAATACAAACATCATTACTTAAATCTTTCTTACCCCGGAAGCGCCGTATTATCGCCCGTAAACGAGCTGCTAACTCTGCACCATCCACTCCTTCAGGTATGTAACCATCTACATCCATTAACTGCATTTCACTCCAATCCGCTTGCCTTTTTCCTATCATTATTACAATTGGAACACTATTGATTTCTCTGATGTAACGGCAGGTCATATGACTTTGCTTAGCCGAACTATCTAGCACAATCAAATCAAATTCATTCTGCTTCTGCAGCTGTTCTATTTCCCCCACTTCATTAGTACAAACTAATTCGTAATCATTACCGGTTAAAGCAAACATTAATCTCCTAGCCATTATTTTTGTCCCACTGTAGATGATTTTCATTTTTCTGTTTTCTCCCTTACTTTAGTGCTAATCTCAAATAGTATTTAAGTACCATTACTATAGTAGTCTACACTATGCGTGGTTACAGAAAGGTAAAGAATTGATGATAGAAGTTAAGACAATGTTACAGAAGGGTTACAAAATAGTTACAATTTACTGGATATGGGGAATCAAAGGAGAATATTACAATAAAGGAGGACTTAAGTACTTTCTATTTCAGAGCATAGATTTCTTAAGTCTGCAAGAAATGATATAGTAGAGTTAATATAGTTAGTCTTGTTTCGCCAGCATATAGCCTATCCCCGTCCTGGTAAGGATTAACTCTGGTTGGCTGGCATCTTCTTCTATTTTTTGACGCAGACGCAGAATATTAACCTTAAGAGCATTTACCGCATCTGAATAATCTTCACCCCATATAGCCTCAGCAAGTGTAGAGTATGTCACTACCTTACCAGCATTTTTCATAAGATTATGAAGGATAATACCTTCGGTACGGGTAAGATTTATTTCTTTTTTCCCATATAATAACTGCATGGTAGCAGGATCAAAGGATAGTTCTCCATTTACCAATGGTACTTCGCTGTTTGAAGAGTTGCCTCTGCGTGTAAGTGCTTTTATACGCGATAGAAGCTCCATTTGGCGAAAGGGTTTTACCATATAATCATCTGC
>JAQTVP010000122.1 GCA_028707015.1 Dehalococcoidales bacterium
AACCGTTCGACTTGCATGCATAAAGCACGCCGCCAGCGTTTATCCTGAGCCGGGATCAAACTCTCAAATAAACATAATAATATTACTTCGCTTGAACCTTCCTTCCACTATCTAGTTGTTAAGGTACTAAACGCTCTATACGAGCATTAAATACTAACACAACGCTTTTCTCATTGTCAAGCTAAAATACTCATTTAATAAACAAAGTATTTAGATATTTCTTAATCGCATATAATATCTTTATAAAGGATTGCATTTAAATAATTTAGATTCCAGAAATAATTAATCTATTTCAAAACAGACTTGACAATAAAGTAACATAAACGTACTATCAATACCAATATTACCATGTGCTTCTTACTATCTAATTACAAGCCCAAAGGAGCTATTTAAAGACAATAACCAAAAATAAAGAACAATTATCCGTCTGCAAGCCAAAGAAATAGATATCTAGATAATATTTTTTCACTATCTTCAGTAATCTTAATTAAAACAATTCTAGTAAATTAATAGGATATTACAATGCAATATAAATATCTCGGGAAAACAGGTCTTAAAGTATCTTCATTATGTCTTGGTACTATGACGTATGGAAATCAGGTAAACAAAGAAGAAGCTACCAATATAATAGCAAGAGCTCTTGAGGCCGGCATCAATTTCTTTGACACTGCGGATGCATATGCTGATGGGAATTCTGAAGAGATCGTAGGCAAGGCTCTAAAAAAAGAGCGTCAGTCCGTAATACTGGCCACAAAAGTAGCCAGCAGGACCGGCTCAGGTGTCAATGATATTGGCCTATCCCGTCAGCATATCATAAAAGGAATAGAAGATAGCTTGCGCCGACTGGCAACAGATTATATTGATATTTACTACGTACATTGGCCAGACTATAATACACCGATAGAAGAAACCCTACAGACCCTTAATGATTTGGTACACCAGGGAAAGATACGCTATATTGGCTGCTCCAATTTCCGTGCTTGGCAGTTATGTAAAGCTCTTTGGGTAAGCGATATTAATAAATTAACATCTTTTACTTGCATTCAACCACCGTATAACTTGCTTACTCGAGATATAGAATATGAACTATTACCCCTATGTGTTAGTGAAGGCATAGGGGTCTGTGTTTATAACCCATTGGCCGCCGGTTTACTAACTGGCAAATATGATCCGGATAAACCACCAACTGAAGGGACAAGATTCAATATTGAAGGTATGGGATCATTGTACCGTGAACGTTATTGGTCAAATGCTAATTTTCAGGCTGTATCTAATCTTAAAGAAATAGCCAGGAAATATGACCGAAATTTAATCCAGTTTGCCTTAGCCTGGATATTAAGTAATGATACTATTACATCAGCAATTTGTGGTACTACCTCATTGAATCAACTAGAGGAGAACCTTAGGGCTACTGAATTAAAATTATCAGAAGAAGAGCTTATTGAATGTGACAATGTATGGCAACAGCTTAGACCGCTTAGATTTTTCTATGGGCGATAGATAATATTTATCTGCCACCTTAATTGGTATTGTGAATTAGCATAACTGCATATTATTTACCTCATATATTTTATCTACGGTTTATTTCGGAATAAATAAAAGCAATTAAGGAGTACATTAATGGAAGTCAAGGAATTAGTATTAAAATCTCTAGAACAAAGCCAGCGTTATATAGATAAGGCACTGGATGGGCTAACTAAAGCAGAGTTTAAGTGGCGCCCGGGGCCCGAATGCAATAACATTGCCTTCCTTTTCTGGCATATAATTCGGGTAGAAGATATGGTAATAAACACCACCATTCAGTCTATAGAAGAGGTATATGAGTCAGAGAGTTGGCGAGAGAAACTTGGCACACCACCTAAAGTATCCGGCGGCCGTTACACTGTAGAACAAATCCAAACTTGGCCAACGCCCCCGCAGGTAATGCTTCAGGAATATGCCAAAGCAGTACGCCAGAATACAATCGCATACCTTAATTCTATTTCTGCTGAGCAGCTATCAGAAATGCCACGTAGTGACCGCTTCCCCGGCTCAATTGGTAACGTGTTAGGCTTTATGATTACCGAAATAGCTATCCATGTAGGACATATCACCTATCTTCGAGGAATACAGCGAGGTTTAGATAAATAAGATATCCGGCAAGTAAACAAATCCACCCTCAGTCTATATTTATAAGGTATAAAATATAGGTTAGTCCTGAAGAACTAAGACTAACCTATATATCCCTTCCGTAATTATGATAGTGATATAAATTTCATTTAAATGTCTGTAAAATCAATTACATCATTCAACGAAATATCAAAGACCCACACTCAGATGAACTTTTCCCACCATCTTAATTAATATTAAACAGTATTTTTAAACTATCTGTCATCTTTATTGACCCTTTTGGCTCACGCAAATTCACCATTCGTACCTTTCTAGTTGATACCATATAGAATAGATTATATTTAAAGCTATACACAGTCGGTACTTGTACTTTCTTTATTTGTTTAAGTTATCAGTTTGAATATTTTCCTGATTAAATTGATGGTAATAATTACCCAAAGTTACAGGTACTAATAGGCTATTTATCTCTATACATAGAAATAGGATTATGTATCAGCAATAGAAATATTAATGTAATCTTAACTACACAAATAAATTTCAGTTTATTCCCCTTTTAAAAAATAATGATAAAATTTATGTTCAAAAACAGATTACGGAAACTCTCTGCTGAGATAATTTTTATCCTCAAATTATCCGCCATATTATGCATTCTAACTTTAACCTTTTGTGCTGGTACTTTTTACAAACCAATTGGATACCACACCCCAACCACCAAAATTACCGAACCTACTGTCATGAGCCAGCTTGTAAAAAAACATACGGTTCAATACATTGACCGGCTTGTACCTGTTGAAAATAATATCGAGAGGGTTGAAACCATACTCATAGAGTTACGCAACTTTTATAATCTGCAAGAGTTAATGCAATGGCTTGAAGAAACCTATACCAATACAAGCACAGTCTATTTTGAAAAACCTAATGCTGAGGTTGATTGTGATGATTATGCACTAGATTTACAGAGCAAAGCCCTGGCAGATGGTTATATTTTGTCCTTCGAGATTATCGACAGTAATGAATATAATACATTTTTCAATGACAAGTTACCAGCGAGCCAAAATCTTCATGCTATTAACCTGGCTATAATTGGTAATAATGCTTATTACGTAGAACCTCAAACGGGCGAGGTTGCATTTGCCGCATATCTCGATTAAATTAGTAATTTAATTTTTCTACCAGATTATTCACCTTGTTCCCGTCGCTGTCTGCGTATTACAAAGTACAGTATAAATGCCCCAATAACGATAGCAATACCCACAGATAAATCAATTAATAACCAATTAACTTCGCCTTCACCTGGTATAGTTGTTATTCTTTCTATCTTAAACTGTTCGGTTAGTCCTCCTATTTCTACCAGATGATTACCCACCGCCAGATTAGCTATTTCAAAGGTTAAAGTTTCACTGCTGTTACCAGCAAGAGTAACTTCTCTAATCAGCCTAACTATACCATCTATTATCAGATGTAATTCAAAGTTACCCTCAGCAGGATTTTCATTAGTTAAGGTGAGGCTAATGTTTACCGGTTGCCCCTTACTGATTTGTGTGGGATTTATCATAAGATTACTTGCTGTAATTTCTACCGGCAATAACGGAGCGGGTGCTGCTATCTCCGCTACGATGACAAATAACGACGCATCATTAATGACAGCCATTGCCTCTCCAATCTCAATGGGAGCATCAGGCATTAACTGCAATTGGACTAATCCCTGCTCACTGGAATAACTGGCTATGTATGGCAGAAAAGTATTTTCAGCCATATCTTCAGGATTATACTTTATGATAAGTATAGGAGCCGGCTCAAAATGTATTTTTACCTGTTGCATACTGTTGGTATAGCCAATGAGTTCATAAACTGGACTGAGGATTATCATATTATCTGAGACCGGTATTCTTTCACTGGTCTTTCTTAATACTATACGGCTTATTTCTATATCCCCAATACCTCTGATAACCGTACCGCTGCTAATATTAATCATAAAATTATCAGTGTTATCCGTCATTATTAATGGTTGAGCTAAAGACCCATCTGTTCCGATTTCCACATTTTCTGTTTTACCCAGGATATCAACTTCCAGTAATTTAGGTGACGCGGTTTCCTCTTTTTGGGCAGGTACATTGGGTTCTTCGCTATATACTCCATGTTCTGGTGAAATTATCGTATATCTGCTGAAGTGAGTAATCAGAGCAGAAATAGTATGATTCCCGATATTAACAATACAGCCTTCAAGTTTTATCCATTTATTGGTATTCTTATCCCAAAGAGCAATCGCCAGCTCATTTTCATTAACTCCAGCCGGTATATTACCGGGATCATAGCTGAAAGTTAATGTTATTGGCTGATCAAAAGTAGCTCCATCTGGTCCGGCATCAAAACAAAATCCAATTATCTTTTTATCAGGTGGCGGGGGCGGCATCTCTTTATTCAGTTTAATTAGCCAGATTTCACTTAATGGTTGATTATCCTTATCTTTACCAATAGTATCTTTATTGATAGTAATTTTATTTTTATTATCCAAAGACTGAGCTGTAACCATTTCGGTAAATGAACCATCGGGATTTACAACACCAGTTAAATCGGTAACTGCACATTCTTCGAGTAAATAGTTTATGGTAAAAGATAAACTATCCCCCTGGGCATCATTATCCGTCTGAAAAGGTAGCTCCCATTTATATAACAATTTAGCAGTGGTACCTGCCTTGAGCGGTATTATCTCAATACAATTCGAACTATCCACACTACTTGGCAATTCATTTATCGTTACCGGCAGGTCCAGGTTTGTATTTAAGCCGTCAGCAATTATATCAATCAGC
>JAQTVP010000123.1 GCA_028707015.1 Dehalococcoidales bacterium
GGCCAATCTCTAATTTTGTAAAGGATTTGCGAGAAGGCGGTTTGGAAGATTTATGCGTTATGAGACACAATATAGACGGTACATATAACGCAATCTCCGGTTCTGGCGCAAAGAAAAACACTATTGATTTCAGGTGGCAAGGGAAAGAAAACTCAAAACTTCTGACAATGCATTTTGATAGCGACGAAATTATTAATGCGTTGTCTTTTGTTCTGAATGAGAGGCCAACGTTTAAGTATAGGCACAACGCAAGCTCATTCAGAATAAACTATTTGTGGAAAGCTAACTGCGAGACGTTTGAACAGGCTTATAATAATATCATAAAGAATAAAGATATATTTGATTTGGAGATTTTGGAAGATGGAAAAAAGAAATGAAACGTTGAAATGCGGTGAATGCGGAAGAGAATACGGTAAATTCGCAGAGATACTGGTATGTTCATGCGGTGATCATTTCCATTTTGAATGCGCTATAAAGCACCTGTTGCATAAGCACGATATAGATTTTGCTGATGGGGTTATTCACAACAACAAGGTAATTCCATCTGGTACAACGGTGCCGTCGAGCGAATCAAAATATTTGTTCAATCGTGGAATTAATCTTAAAGACGAGTAGAATATAAAGGAGGAGTTTTTGTGGTTAAGGAGGAATACATAACAGAAGAACTTAAAGAGAGAATTGAGGCTTTTAATCTCTCAATGAGCGGAAAGCGATATGCGATAGAGCATTTAGACAAAGAGAGCATGGCAAGCGAAGAATATAAGAAAGCGTATGCTGATTTAAGAAATGATTATCTCTCTCTTTATAGAGAGTACTCTCAAATTCCAGATATAGATTTGTACCATTATTATATGGGGAGGAATCCGAGAGCGTTTGATGTGTGGAGCATATCAGGAAACGATGAAAGGTACGGCTCGCCAGAATTTAGAGGAAAGATAGCATCTGAAATTGTTTTTAATTGCATTTATTGGTTTACCAACAAGTTTGATCGTGTTGTCGATCCTATGGCCGGCGGAGGAGTTGTGCATGATGTTTGCAAAGCTATGGTAAGAAGAGTCAAATCGTATGATATTTCTCCTACGCGACCAGACATTAGGCAGTGGGATATACGAGATGGGTATCCATCAGATGTTGTGAATGAAGATTTTATTTTTCTCGATCCTCCATATTATAAAAAAATAGATTATGGCGAGCAAGGCAATGAATTCTCTAAAGATAAGATAACATTTTTAAGGAATATTCTTAATTTAGCTGTAAACAGCTATTCTGTTTTGAAGAGCGGTGGATATTTGGCATTTATCATGTCTAATTATGTAGATTATGAGGATAACAACCGATCTATTTACATGCCAGAGATGATAAATTCGTTCACTAAATGTGGGTTTGATATCTATCGAATGATTTATTGTCAAAACCAGTCGTCGCAATACAGAGGATTTCATGTGAAGCATACGTTAGACAACAGGGATAAGCATAGGTTTCTTACATTGCAGAAAACACTGGTTATATTTAAGAAGTGATTAGGACAACAATACTTAAATAGTATTACTTGTATTTGATTAAACGATCACCTATGGATATTCTTAACTCTTTTAAAGATAAAACTGTACTGATAACTGGTATTTCTGGTTTTGTTGGTAGCTGGCTAGCAGAGACACTCTGCGATGTTGCTGATGTTCATGGGCTATATAGGTATAAATCGAAAGATAATCTAGGGAACATTGAGCATATTAAGAATAAGATTACATTAGTGACTGGCGATATCCGTGACAGCGAGCGGGTGTTTGAAATAGTCAAGTTTGTTCAGCCAGATTATATTTTTCATTTAGCCGCTCACTCTCTTGTTATGCCAAGTTTTGAATCACCGAGTGAGACCTATTTTCATAATATAAGCGGAACAATAAATATGCTGTTAGCATCAAACAGCTATGGTAAGTCAAGAATGCATTTTGCTTCGACGAGCGAGGTGTACGGGAATGTTAAGAGGAATGGAGAACCGATTAACGAAAACGATCCGCTTATGCCGGCTTCGCCATACGGCGCATCAAAAGCAGCGTGCGATATTATTTGTAGGACTCACGCGAAATGCTATGGTACTGATGTTGTGGTGACTAGGGCATTTAACCACGGGGGGGTAAGACGAGGCGAAGCTTTTGTAACGAGTGTTATAGCGAAGCAGATCGCAGATATACTTTTGATGAAAACCGAGTATATGTCTATTGGAAATTTGCACGCTAGGAGAGATTTTACAGATGTGCGCGACATGATTAAGGCTTATATGCTGACTATGATTAAGGGCGAAAGCGGGGAAGTTTATAACATTGGAACAGGGAAATCGGTCTCTATTAAAGAGTTAATTATGTTGACGAAAGACGTGGTTGAAGAAAAGTATAATAGAACGTTAAATTTTCAAATTGTTGTCGAGGATGGCCGTATTCGTCCATTAGATGTTGATGCGTTATGTTGCGACAATGCTAGGATACGCAATCTTGGGTGGATGCCGGTAATACCTTTAAAGAAAACAATGCTTGATATGGTGGAGTATTATTTAGCGCAATCTGAGAAACGTTAATATACTATTTCGTGCTATACATCTTATAGAAAACATTATAAACATGGACGTAAAATATGAATTGTTGTGGAATTGGACAAACACTTTCATAACTCTTATGAGTTGCTGCGAAAGTTGTTCTGTCTATTCCACTTACAAATAATATGGAGGAATAAATATGAATGAAAAGGTACAACACAAAGTTTTAGCGAGTAGCGATCCGAGTGGCGTTTTTGCAGCGTATTTCATTTCACTCTCGTTGCCAGTGAGTAATGTAGAGTTTATGTTTAAGCATGGTGAAATAAAAGACCAGAGTTTTGATATGATAGTTGATAGTACTCCGGTAGGCGACTATAAAGGCTACGTATTTGACTCCCATCAGTTCAAGCCTAAAGACGAGAAATCATTGCCGTACAAGTACAAGTTTTTTGAAACTCCAACTGCTTACGGTATTGCTGATATGTTTAAGGAAAAGATAAAGCAAGAAGATTTGTGGAAAGTTATAGGAGCTTGTGTACTTGAGGGGAGGTACGATTTAATCTCTGGGTCTATACTAGAGAATGATAAAAGGCTTCTGGAGAGGACGGTTACAACATATCAAAAATATAAGCAAGAGACCATTGAGACGTTTACTTATCCTGTTTATTTGCGACTGTCAAGCCCTATTACATCGCTATGCATGGTAAATGAGCCGAGGATGGCATTTGATTTGTTAAGCTATGTTGAGGAACCAGCGGATCTTATTTTTAATAAAGCAGTTGCTGGTGCTAAAAATACTATTAATGAAGGTGTTAGAGTAGCAGTAGAAAATTCGCGTACTATCGATTTGGACGCTTATGCCTTTATGGTCATTCAAGTTCCAGAGAAATTTAGTGATATTACACAGATAAGAATGGAGGACGCTTTATCTTATCGACTTATGCAGAAAATGAATAAGACGGTTGCGGTCTACAATCCGTATACTCGTCGAGGAAGCGTGTCCGGCCCGCTCTCATTACCTATACTAAAAGCTTTGATTGACAAAAAGAAAGCTTACGGGTACGGGAAAACTTTATTTAGTACGTTTTACACATACAAAGAAGAACTAAGCGCTGGTGATATCAATATCTTCAATAATCGAGTGCAGTGATTGCAAGTACATAATCGAAGAAGTCGAAACTGATAAAGTAATGAGAAACATTAATCGGTTTGAGTTGTCTGGATACATTACATTGCGCATGACGAGACGAAGGCAAGTATCTGGGTCGGAACGCACTGAGAGCGTGCCTATGTTTAAAGCCTATGGTATAGGAATATGCTCCGGATGCGGGAAGTCAATGCGATTTGTGAAGGATAAAGACGATACTCATTTAATTATTAAGAAGCCAGAGTTATTATCGGCTAATAATTTGATAGCATCGTATGATTTTAACAGATAAAATGGAGGCTAAATTATGAGTGAAGAGTATATACCGAAATCAACAAAGAAGACCCTATCGACGGGGGTGAAGTCGCTCGATATACTGCTAGAGGGTGGAATACCGAGAGGGCTTCAAACAGGTGTGTTTTCTGGTGCTAATATTGGAAAGTCATTTCTAGCTAGGCAAATAGGGTGCTTTACGTGTTTACCTGAAAAACTTGGTGGATTAGAGCAACCAGTTCTTGTAATAGATACTGAAGGCGATTATGAAAAGGATGTAATGGATAGAACCTATGAAATATTTTCTAAGCGATGGAATGTACCAAAGTCGCAGTTCTCTTTCGATATCATTAAAGCGCCAAAAATACAAGAGTTGGTGTCGAATCTTGGCGCTGATATGAAGATTGACAATAAAACAGAGAGCGGGAAGCTTGACGTACATTTTGTTTATCAGAACACCGAGGAGAAGCAAGGGAAACAAAAAGTATACAAAGATTACTACGAGTCAAGCAACATCTTTTCATTGGTAGAGAAAAACAAATATCCACTTATTATTCTCGATTCGCTGAGTGAGCCTATCAAGTCGGCCTTTCCACCATCTGTTTATAATTTTCCAGCCAGATCATATGTTTTCAAATTCATATTGACTGGGTTGAGAACCATAGCACAGAAATTTAACACATCAGTATTCATTACAAACCATGTGAGTAAATCTGACATGAACTATATGGACAAGGGTTCTCCGTTTGGTGCCGAGTCTTTGATGTATAGTCTGAAAAGTCTTCTGTATATTAGGCGTGGAAAATCAGAACAGCAAAACATGTACGGAAAGCAAGTTCGACGAGTTGAGCTTTATAGGCTGTCTATGAAGTTGGAGGAAGAGATTCTTCTGTCACTAAAAGATAACTATGGGTTTGCGGAAGTATCTGAATGACAATCTACGTAGATACTAGAGAGCC
>JAQTVP010000007.1 GCA_028707015.1 Dehalococcoidales bacterium
GGTAAAGGGAGGAGCTATACCAGATATGTTCTTGATCTTGCTTCTGTCCCGGCTATCCAAAAGGAAACTTATTTGCCCATTATAGCCGATCCCAGTCACGCCACTGGCCGCCGGGATCTGATTTTCTCGATGAGTTGTGCATCTATAGCTGCTGGGGCTAGTGGACTAATGGTTGAGGTACACTATAATCCGGCGGAAGCGCTGGTAGATGCTCAGCAGATGATTACACCTGATGAGCTTAAAGACATCATCGATACTTGTAAAAGAGTCCATAAGGCGGTGAAACCCGGAGGATACCAGAAGTAGGTAGTAGCAGATGAAAGAAGTTAGGCTGAAGCTTGGTAATAGCAGTTATGATATTTATATAGGTGCAGGATTAATTGTCCAAATTGGGCAGTTGTTAAAAAAAGCTGGACTTGATGGTAAGGCAGTAATAATTACTAATCCTAAGGTGAAAAGCTTATATGGAGATGTGATTGAGCAAAATCTTACCGGTGAAGGCTTTAAGGTGATTGTTTTACAGATTCCGGAGGGGGAAGAGCAGAAATCACTAGAAGTTGCGGGGAGTTTATATAGAGAATTGAGTACTTTCTATGCTGAAAGGACAACGCCAATTATAGCATTGGGTGGTGGAGTTATTGGGGATCTGGCTGGTTTCGTGGCTGCTACATTCTTGCGTGGAGTGCCTTTTATACAAATCCCGACTACCTTACTGGCACAAGTTGACAGTAGTATCGGGGGTAAGGTAGCGGTAAATTACGGTAGATTAAAGAATAAAATCGGGGCATTTTATCAGCCTAGAATGGTAATTTCTGATATTAATATTTTAAAAACCCTCACCCCGGAGGATCTTAGTGATGGATTGGCAGAAGCCATAAAATACGGGGTTATCTGGGATAAAGAATTATTCAGCTTTTTTGAGAGTAATATTGACCGCATAAAGGCACTTGATGAGAGTTTGGTTGAGGAAGTTGTTTTCAGGTCGGCTAAAATTAAAGCCGAAGTAGTAGAAAAAGATGAACGGGATTTTGCTATACGGAATATCTTGAATTATGGACATACCATAGGACACGGCATCGAGGCAGTATCCGAGTTCAAAGTACAGCATGGAGAGGCAGTTGCCATTGGTATGATAGCTGCCGGGAAAATTTCACATAAAATGGGCATATTGGATAAAAATGAGCTTATCAGACTAGAAAGTGTGATTAAACAGGCTGGTTTGCCGACCAAAGTTCCGGATCTTGATGCCGGAAAAATAATTGATGCCATTAAACATGATAAAAAGATTTTAAAATGTAAGGTGAGATTTATCTTGCCTAAATCTATTGGAAGTGTGTTCATTACAGAAGAGGTGAACCTCTCTCTAATTCGTGAAGCTTTGATTGATTAAAATGAGAAAGCCAATAATTTGTGCCGTTATTACAAATAGTGACCTGAAAGCAGTGGAAAAAACAAATCCATTTGTGGATTTGTTTGAGGTACGGATAGACCTTGTTGGAGAGGGATGGCAGAAACTGGTGAAACAACTTGAAAAACCCTGGATAGGGTGTAATCGCATGGCAGATGATGGTGGAAAATGGCAAGGAGATGAAGCCAGTCGCGTAGAAAAACTGCTGGAGGCAGCTGAGTTAGGGGCGGATACAATTGATATTGAACTCAAGACAGAGAATCTGAATTATGCTGTAGAACTGATTAAAGGAAAAGCAGAATGTTTATTATCATTTCATGACTGGGAAAAGACGCCTCCACTTAGAGAAATGCGGGAAATAGTTCATAAGCAGCTTGCAGCGGGTGCCGATGCGTGTAAAATAGTTACAACGGCGCATAGTCTGGAGGATAACCGGAAGACATTGCAGCTCATATCGGAATTTCCTGAAGTAAAGATGATCTCATTTGCCATGGGACAATTGGGCATATTAAGCCGGGTTCTTTGTCCCTTGGTTGGGGGGGATTTCACTTATGCCTCTGTTGAGATTGGTAAGGAATCAGCTCCAGGCCAGATAACAGTAAAGGAGTTAAGAAAAATCTATGACATTTTGGAGCCCTTCGGGGAGAACCGTAGTATGTGGAATAATAGGTGATCCTATAGAGCATACTTTATCACCGGTAATGCATAATGCTGCCTTCAGGGATAAGGGAATAGACTATTTATATCTTCCTTTTCGGGTAAAAAGTGAAAGGGTCGGCGAAGCTGTTGTCGGTATGAAAGCTCTGAATATTAAGGGGTTAAATGTCACCATTCCTCACAAAGTTACTGTTATGAAATATTTGGATAAAATAGATTCGGTAGCGGAAAAAATAGGGGCAGTTAATACCATAGTTAATGGTAATGATGTTTTAACGGGATATAATACGGATGCCAGTGGTTTTCTGCAGGCCCTACTGGACCGGGGAATCGATCCGGCAGGAAAAAAAGTGGTTATTTTGGGAGCTGGAGGTGCTTCAAGGGCAATTTCCTTTATTTTAGCTGAACGGGGTGCTTATCTTACTATTTTTAACCGTGCGGTGAACTTTAAGCGCGTAAAGGACTTAGCTGATAGAATTTCCCAGATTTCTACCAGTGAAATTCAAGCTCTGGAACTAAATAGAGAAAATCTGGAGAGAGTTTTGGATGATGCTGATATTCTGGTTAACGCGACCAGTGTAGGGATGAGCCCTGATATTAACGAAACTCCGGTTGCTTACGGTTTGCTCAAGTCCGGTCTGGTCGTTTTTGATATTATATATAATCCGGTAAAAACAAGGTTAATTAAAGAGGCTGAAATGGCCGGAGCAATAACCATAAACGGGATTGATATGCTGGTTTGGCAGGGTGCTTTGGCTTTTGAAAAGTGGACTGAGCAAAAAGCGCCGGTTAATCTGATGAAAATAGAGGTAACTAAGGCGTTAGAAGGTAATGAAAAATAATATTGCTCTGATTGGTTTTATGGGAACGGGAAAAACTACTGTCGGTAAAGTTCTGGCGAGGAAACTGGGGATGAATTTCATCGAATTGGATTCATTGATTGAGCAAAAAGCAGGAAAATCTATCCCTGATATATTCATTCAGGATGGTGAAATTGTTTTTAGAGAATACGAGATAGAGGTTATCAAGGAAATTTTCAGCAGTAAAAATCAGGTTATCGCTTGCGGTGGTGGAGTGGTCCTTAATAAAATAAATATAGACCGGCTGAGGCAACATTCCAAAATAGTCTGTCTTACAGCTTCTGTAGCAGTGATTTTGAAGCGGGTCTCAGGTGATGGGGGAGCAAGGCCTTTGCTTGATGCAGATGATAAAACTCTGGAAATTCAAAATCTTTTAAATTTCAGAAAACCTTTTTATGACAGGGCGGCGGATATAACTATAACTACATCAAAAATGAAGATTAATAATGTCGCTGAAAAAATAATAAGTAAGTTAAAAAATAATGAAAATTTTCATCAATAAAAGTGAGATTAAAGGAACAATAAAGGTCCCTTCCTCAAAAAGTTATACTATTCGTGGGCTTGTATGTGCTGCGTTGGCTAAAGGTGAAAGCGAAATAATATATCCCTTGAGTTCAGATGATACTGATGCTGCTCAAGATGTACTAAGCAGGCTTGGTGTTATGGTAACCAGGGATAGGGCTAAATGGCAGGTTGTGGGAGGTGGTTTCTGGCGGGTCAGCGGAGGAAACTTGCAGGAACCTGAAACAGAACTATTCTGCGGTGAGTCTGCTGCTACTATGCGGTTTATGACTGCCATTTGTTCATTAGTTAATGGGAAGTGTCTTTTAACTGTAGCGCCCTCACTTGCCCGGCGACCAATAAAACCTCTGTTGCAGGCATTAGAACAGCTGGGGGTTGATTGTGCCTACCAGGAAGAAGATTCGTCTGTAATTGTAAATGGCCGAGGATTGAAGGGCGGAACAGTTAACTTACCCGGTGATATAAGTTCTCAGTTTGTATCAGCTTTATTATTTATAGCTCCGCTTGCTGAAGAAGGTCTTAAAATCAGGTTAACAACACCTATAGAATCAAAGCCTTATATACTGATGACTCTGGAGTGTCTTCAGCAGTTTGGTATAAAAGTAAAAACCTCCACAGACCTGAGAGAGTTTGAAGTCTCACAGCAACTATATCAACCAACTAAATATAAAGTTGAAGGAGATTGGTCGTCAGCATCATACCTTTTAGCCTTAGGCACCGTCTGTGGAGAAGTCGAGGTCAAAAACTTGAATTCAATAAGTTTGCAGGGCGATAAGTCGATACTAGATTTCTTGAGGGATATGGGTGCTCGGGTTGAGGTAACCACGGATTCAGTTATAGTTCGGAAATCGAGATTAAATGCCATACGTGCCGATTTAACTAATTGCATTGACCTGCTGCCTACTATGGGAGTTCTGGCGGCAGTGGCGGATGGAGAAAGTGAGTTTACCGGAATAGAAAGAGCCAGGATAAAGGAATCAAATAGAGTTGCTGCGGTAAAAGACGGACTTGAGAAAATGGGCATACAAGTTAAAGAAGAGCAAAATAAATTAATTATTACCGGTGCAACTCCTCAAGGTACAATTATAGATTCTAACAATGACCACCGGATTGCGATGGCTTTTAGTATACTTGGTTTACTGGCTGGAGATACAGTAATAGATGGAGCTGAATGTGTCTCAAAGACATTTCCGCAATTCTGGGATGTATTAAAAAGCATAGGAGGCACGTTAGAAATAAGTGTGGAATAGTATAGGGAATAATTTTACTATAACCAGCTTTGGTGAAAGCCACGGGAAATGCGTGGGTATAATTATAGATGGTTGCCCCGCTGGTTTACCTATTACCGATCACGATATCCAAATAGAGTTGGACAAAAGAAAGCCGGGAGTAAGTTCTTTAGCTACCAGCAGGACAGAAGCAGATAAGGTTGAGATTCTTTCTGGTATTTTTAACGGGTGCACTACTGGCGCTCCTATTTGTTTATTGATATGGAATAGGGACATTAAATCGAGTGAATATGAAAAGAAGAGATTTATGTTACGTCCGGGTCATGCAGATTTTACTGCCTTTATGAAATATGGAGGGTTTAATGATTTTAGGGGAGGAGGCCGATTTTCGGGAAGAATTACTGCTACTTTTGTTATGGCGGGAGCTGTAGCTAAAAAACTGCTCGGCCTGATTGGTATTGAGGTTATAGCTCACACGATTGCCATTGGTGATATTAAAGTTGAGACTAGACAGGTTGAAGAAATCAGGGAGAATGTAGAAAAAAATCCAGTTAAATGTGCTGATACTGGAGCCGCTGAAGGAATGATTAAGGCCATTGAGCAAGCTAAAAAAGAAGGGGATAGCCTTGGCGGGATAATAGAAGGGCTTGTCCTAAATGTACCGACTGGTTTAGGTGAACCGGTTTTTGATACACTGGAGGGAAACCTGGCGAAAGCTTTGTTTGCTATTCCGGCAGTAAAAGGAGTCGAATTTGGTGCTGGTTTCCGGGTAGCTGAGAAAAAGGGGTCAGATAATAATGACTCCTTTATTATTAGGGAAAATAGTGTAGTTACTGCTACCAATAATGCCGGTGGTATACTTGGCGGGATAAGTACTGGTATGCCTATAGTTGTCAGGGTTGCTGTTAAACCAACCCCGTCCATAACAAAAAATCAGAATACGGTGAACATTAATAGTATGGAAGAAGTTAGCCTAACAGTTAAGGGGAGACATGATCCCTGTATTGTTCCACGAGCGGTGCCGGTGGTAGAGTCAATGATAGCAGTAATACTGTGTGATTTTGCAATAGGGGCAGGACTAATACCGAGGGTAATAAAATGAGCATAAAAAATTTAAGGGATAAAATAGACGAAACTGATAGTAATATAGTCAAACTATTAGCGGAAAGAATAAGAATTGCCGAGGAGATAGGTAAGGAGAAAGAGAAGCGGGGAAAACAGATTGAAGATGTAGAGAGAGAGAAGATAGTCCTGGAAAAGGTTAAAAATATTGCCCAGAGAGAGCAGATTAATCAGGACGGAATAGAGGGTATTTACCGGCAAATAATAGCTATATCTAAAAATATGCAGGGGATAGTAGTTGCTTTTCAAGGTGAGATTGGTGCTTATAGTGAAGAAGCAGCCTTTCGTTTTTTTGGATCTTCAGTAAAAGTTAAACCCTGCGAGGTTTTGGATGATGTCTTTAATACGGTGGAGAAAACTGATACGGAGTTTGGTATTATTCCTATCGAGAACTCTTTGGAGGGCAGTATCAGCCGGTCATATGATTTGCTTCTGGATTCAAACCTTAAGGTATGTGGTGAAATGGAACTCAGGATTAACCATTGCCTGATAGCTAATCCTAGGGTTCAGTTAGATGCGGTAAAAAAGATTTACTCTCACCCGCAGGCTTTGGGACAGTGCAAAACTTTCTTAAAACATCTAAACTGTGAATTAATTCCAACCTATGATACTGCTGGAAGTGTTAAATTGGTGAAGGAGAAACATATTACAAATGGGGGCGCTGTGGCTAGTGCTAGGGCCGCTGAAATCTATGATATGAAAATTCTGGCTAGTGAAATTGAGGATAACCCGAATAATTTTACTAGATTTTTCATTTTGTCCAAGAAGGACTCTCCGCCATCGGGGAATGATAAAACATCCATAGTTTTTTCGGTTAAGCATAAACCGGGCGCACTGTATCAATTCCTTAATGAACTTGCGAAAAGGAATATTAATTTAACAAAGATAGAATCACGGCCAACAAGGCAGAAACCGTGGGAATATAACTTTTATTTAGATTTTGAGGGTCACAGAGAAGATAAGGCTTCTCAGGAAGCTCTGCGGTATTTAGAAGAAACTTCACTTTTTGTGAAAGTTCTGGGTTCATACCCTAAAGCAAAGTAAACAAGTTATAAAGGTGAACAATTGAAGGTAGCAATAATTGGCGGCTCGGGGAAAATGGGACGATGGTTTGCCGATTTTTTATTAAGAGAAGGGCATGAGGTAATAATAACCGGGCGGAACGAAGCGAAGTTGCTGGCAGTCAAGCAGCAGTTAGGGGTTGCAGTTACTACTAATGCAGCAGCAGTCAAAATGGCTGATGCTGTTTTATTATCTGTGCCGATAGATAATTTTGAGGAAATTGCAGTGGAAATTTCTCCCTACATTAATTCTGGGCAGGTGATTATAGATATTACGTCTATCAAGATGCTACCGCTAGATATAATGCATAAGTACCTGCAAGCAGGATTAATTTTGGGGGTACACCCTTTGTTTGGTCCTGGTGCCAAGAGTATTGCTAACCATAACATTGTTCTAACTCCTACCAATGACCAAGAGGAAGTTTTTGCCCGGAGAGTGAACAATTATTTGGTGGCAAAGGGGGCAAAAGTTACTCTAATGACTCCCCAGGAACATGATGAAATGATGGCAATCATTCTGGGTCTTGCTCATTTTATTGCGATAGTTTCAGCCGATACCCTGTTAAGTTTTGATAAGCTAAAGCAGATGGAATCAATTGGAGGTATTACGTTTAAAGTATTGTTAACACTGGTAGAAAGTGTTCTTTCAGAAGATCCGGATTTATATACCTCTTTACAGATGAATTTACCCGGTATGGTAAAGATTGAAAAAATCTTTCAGAAAAAAGTGGAAACGTGGGCTGATTTGGTAGAAAACAAAGACCGACAGAAATTCATAGATAGAATGACTGCGTTAAAAAGTAAGCTTGCGGAGAGTAATCCTGATTTTGGGAATGCTTATGAGAATATGTACAAGATTGTAGAGAGTCTGTAGAATATTACCCTTGGCATCAAAATAATAAAACCGAATTCTATGATATATAATAATAGCTAGTCTGAGAACGTATTGTGCCTCACAAACCTTAAATATCCCCAGGCTGTTCCACCAATAATTATTGCCAAGACAATAGTGATGCCAGCGCAGAATAGAGCAGCATCAAACCAGAAGCCGCCGGGGAAAAGCATTATCAGGTAATCTTTAGCCGGATCAAGTTGCCAGAAATCGTTACTGAAGCTCAGCAAGTGAAATCGTAAGAATAACTGGTCAAAATTTATTAATATACCTATTCCGGTCACCAGCATAAGGGCTAAGGTGATAGCAGCGCCATTAACTGATCCCCATGCCAGTTGTTTCCAATGTCTTCTCTTTTGCCAGAATAAACTAATTCCGGCATAGGTCAGAATATAGATTAGCATTGCCAGAAAAACCTGGTAATCCAGCCAAATTAGTTCCTTGACATCTTTGAGATGAATCATTTCTCGTTGATTGAATAATTCAAAAGACGTGCCATCTTTAATTACAGTAAGACTGATGTATTCCTCGTTAGAGTTAAAATAGCTAATTAAGCCGGTAGCTGCCTTTGCTAATTCTGGCTGGGTTATACCTGTTGTCTGGCTGACATTGTATTTCTCAAAACCATAATTATATAACCAGGAGCTATTTACTGCTAACCCGATGCCGGCCGTGAATAGCAGAAAGGGCAGGCAGAGCACAAATATCCACTTAGCAATAATACCGGTAATTTTCAATTTTTTGCTCCTATTGATAACTAGATTGTACACTTTTAATGCTGAAAATTATACTCTCGGGAATTAACCTTATGCTATAATAGCCAAAAAGCTGGTTGCGAAAAATGATGTTTAACCATCTTCACATCCATACTGAATATAGTCTGCTTGATGGTATGTGCCAGATTCCTAAGCTGATATCTCGGGCTAAAGAGCTAGGAATGGAAAGTCTGGCGATAACTGACCATGGTGTTATGTATGGAGCTATCCAGTTCTATCTGGCAGCAAAAGAATCAGGGATAAAACCTATTATCGGCTGTGAGGTCTATGTAACGCCAAACAGTCGTTTTAACCGTGGTGCTGGTGATAAAACTAATTTTCATCTTGTTCTTTTGGCTAAAAATCAGATGGGTTACCGTAATTTAATGCAGTTGACTACTAAAGCGCATCTTGAAGGATTTTATTATAAACCGCGGGTAGATAAAGAAATTCTTGAAGAATACCATGAGGGGCTAGTTGCTCTATCTGCATGTATTGGCGGTGAAATCCCTCATCTTATTTTAAGAGGACATCTCCAGGAAGCCAAGCAATCTGCTTTATGGTACAAGCAGACTTTTAGTGATTTCTATCTGGAAATACAGAAACATCCTATTCCCGAATTGAAGCAAATAAACCAGGCACTTATATCTATGAGTAGTGAACTGGATATTCCACTAGTGGCAACTAATGATGTTCATTATATTAATCAAGAAGATGCTTCGGCTCATGATCTCTTGCTTTGTATTGGCACTAACTCTTCTATTCATGATGAGAAGAGGATAAAGATGGCCGGTGATTATTTTTATCTCAAGTCTCCTGCAGAGATGGCGGAATTATACCGGGATATTCCTCAGGCAATAGAGAATACTGAGCGTATTGCTGAGATGTGTAACCTTGAACTGGGTTTTGGACGGCTGCACCTTCCTGAAATAGATATACCCGCAGAAAAGAACCCGGATGAGTATCTGGCTGACCTTTGCTATCAGGGATTACCTAAATATTACCCTAATCCTACTGCGGAGATAAAAGAGCGACTTAACTATGAGTTAGAAGTAATAAAGCAAACCCAATTTGCTAATTACTTCCTTGTCGTTTGGGATATTATTTCTTTTGTCAGGAAACAGAATATCTTGTTCGGTGTCAGGGGGAGTGCTGCAGCTAGTCTTGTTCTTCATTGCCTGGGTATAACGGAAATAGACCCTATTGAAACAAAGCTGGTCTTTGAACGTTTTCTAAATGTAGAACGGCTGGAGATGCCGGATATTGATTTGGATTTTGAAGATGAGCGTCGGGATGAGGTTATCTCCTATGTTTCCCAAAAATACGGGCAGGACCATGTGGCTCAGATTATTACCTTTGGTACATTGGGAGCCAGAGCAGCCTTGAGGGATTCAGGTCGAGCTTTAGGTATGTCTTATGGTGATGTTGATCGCGTGGCACGGCTGATTCCCTTTGCCCCGGGTATTACTCTGGATAGAGCTTTGGATGAAAATAACGAGCTGAAAAACATCTATCAAGAGGATAATATAGTCAGAAGTTTGATTAATTCGGCAAAAAGAGTGGAGGGAATATCTCGACATGCCAGCACTCATGCGGCAGGTGTTGTTATAGCTAAAGAGCCTCTGACCAAATATGTCCCCTTGCAGAAAGCAAGTAAGGATAACGGGGAAGCTATAGCAATGACTCAATTTACCATGGAAGATATTGCGCGGATTGGTCTTTTGAAAATGGACTTTCTTGGTTTGACCAATCTCACTATTTTAGGTAAAGCCAAGAAAATTATTTATCAGCACTGTAGTATTGATATTGACCTGAGCCATATTCCGATGGATGATGCTAAGACTTTTGAATTATTATCTTCTGGTGAAACGGCAGGTATATTTCAACTGGAGAGTAGTGGTATGCGCCGCTATATTAAGGAACTTAAACCAACTGCCTTTAGTGATATTTCAGCCATGGTGGCATTGTACCGGCCTGGGCCTATGGAATATATTCCCACTTTTATTAAAGCTAAACATGGAATTGAGCCTATTCATTATCCCCATACTGCTCTGACTAATATTCTTCAGGAGACCTATGGAGTTATTGTTTATCAGGAACAGGTGTTATTTATTGCTCAGGCTTTTGCTGGATATAGCTTGGGGCAAGCTGATATCTTGCGTAAAGCGATGGGCAAGAAGATTGCTGAAGTTATGCGGAAGGAAAAGCGGAACTTTGTTGCTGGTGCTAAGAAGAATGGATTTTCATCTGAATTAGCTAATGAAGTTTTTGCTCTTATCGAACCTTTCGCCGGTTACGCTTTTAATAAAGCTCATAGTGTTAGCTATGCTCTTATTGCCTATCAAAATGCCTATCTGAAGGCAAATTACCCAGTAGAATATATCACTGCTTTACTGAGTACAAATGCCGGACAGTCAGAAAAAGTGGCTAGTGCCATTGCTGAATGTCGGCGTTTGGGAATTAAAGTGCTTCCGCCTGATATAAACCATAGTCAGGCCGATTTCTCTATAGAAAAAGATGGGGAAGATGGTGTTTCAGCTATTCGCTTCGGTATGAATGCTATTAAGAATGTGGGATTAGGCCCAATAGAGTCTATCGTTACTGAGCGTAATAAGGGAGGTGAATTTAAATCTATTGAAGGTCTGTGCCGCCGCTGTGACCTGCATGGGATGAACAAGCGGGTTTTGGAAAGTCTGGTTAAGGCGGGAGCTTTAGATCATTTTGGTAGCCGGGGAACTCTGCTCAATAATACTAATCGTATTTTATCTCTAGCTCAACGGGAGCAGCGTATTCGGGAAACAGGACAGTCAACTATGTTTGATTTGTGGGGGGGAGAGGTGCCAGCTCCTGTGTCCAGTCTTAATCTGGAAACTGCGGATATATCAACTGCTGAAAAGTTAAGCTGGGAGAAGGAAATGTTGGGAGTATATATCTCTGATAATCCCTTTAGTGCTGTTGCGGCGAAGATAACTGTAGGGAATACGACTCTGTGCGGACAAATTAATGCTGAAATGGCTGGTCAGAGCGTTGTTGTTGCTGGGATAATAGCCTCGGTTCGTTATCTTTTAACTAGAGGCAAACGTTTCTTTGCCAGTGCTATTTTAGAAGATATCGATGGCAGAATTGAGGTTATGGTTTGGCCTAAGATATTTTCTGATACCAAGGATTTATGGCAGGAGGGAAATATAGTGCTGGTCGAGGGTAAAGTGAGATTAAGAGATGAACAGGTGCAGCTGAACTGTGACCATGTGCGCCGGTACCAACCGGGTGAAGGCCAGAATGAGGAAATAGTTATATCTCAACCAGCTGAAAAAATGGCAATAACTGTGGAAGCTATGAATAATTCGGCACCAGTTAAAAATTACCGGCTGGTAATAGGCATTAATCAGACTAGCGATAAGGATAGTGATATTTCATATCTGCATAAAGTTACTGATATTCTGGAAGATTTCCCCGGGCTTGATGAGGTTAGGCTGCGTATTACTAATGGGGAAAAAATTTATAATCTCAAGCTATCAACTATTGGCTATTGTCCTGAACTCCATCAGCGGCTGGTAGCTTTGACAGGAGAAGATGATCTGAGTGTTGAGTCTATTTCTTAACTCAGTCGCTTTAGTTGTATTCAATTTTCCTAAGTGTTATGTAGATAAAAGGCGGACAAATCAGGCCTGCAAATTCTAAGCAGTTAATATTAGAATACCAGTGAGGAATATTTGAAAAATGCTGGCTAATAGTAAAATGTCAGGACACAGGAAGAGACTACGAGATAAGTTTATAAAGTCTGGTTTGGCGGGTTTTCATGATTATGAAATTATTGAGTTACTTCTCACTTTAGGTTCTCCCCGTAAAGACTGTAAACAGCCGGCAAAGGAAGCCATTAAAAGATATAAAACCCTTAGAGGTGTTCTGGAAGCTCCTGCTGAAGATTTACAGCAGATAGAGGGTATCGGCCCTTATAGTGCCTTTGGTATTAAACTGGTGCAGGAAGTAGCCAGGGAATTTCTTAAAGAGAAGATTATTGACCAGCCGATTTATACTTCCTCTCAGGAGATATTCGATTATCTTTATCATTCTATGCGGGATCTGAAAAAAGAGGTATTCAAGGTTATCTATTTAAACAGCCAAAACCAGATCATTGATACTAGTGACCTTGTCGAAGGCACGGTAAATAGTAGTGCTATCTCACCTCGTGATGTTATCGAAGGGTCTATCAAGCATAATGCGGTATCTTTGATTTTTGCTCACAATCATCCTTCAGGTAATCCTGCAGCTAGTCGCAGTGATAAGGACCTGACCAGGGATTTGATTTATGCTGGGAGCATTATGCTCATAAAGGTACTAGATCACATCATCATTGGTAATGGTAAATACTTTAGCTTTGCTAGTGAAGGATTAATTGAAAAGTATGAACTGGATTTCCTGAACTTGAAGATGAGAGGAGTTTCAGAGGTTAAGCGCCAGATATATAAAGCTCAATTATCTAATGCTGAGCCACCTTGGGCAGAAAGATAATAAGATTTGTTATAGCTTTCCTAATTACTTTTAATTACTTTATTGTAATATACTGAATTGTAATATACTGAGTAAGTAACGGGAGGGATTTATGAAGAAATATTTCGTGCTTATTGCCATGTTAATGGTGACTAGCTGCTTGCAGGTTGGTTGTGCGGAGGTTAATGCCTATACTGACTCAGGGCAGATGATAAGCATTAGTGTAAATCAGGAATTTTTTATCGCTCTCGGTTCTAATCGTACTACTTGTTATATGTGGCAGGAAAACTATGATAATGATATGATTGGGTTGGAAAGTATTGAATATCTGTTGAGTGATGAAGCTAAGCAAAAATTAGCTGGTGCTGGCGGGGTTGAGTTTTTCCGGTTTAAAGCGTTAAAGAAAGGCGAAACTGAGATAACCATGGTCTATAAACGATCATGGGAAGAGCCAAGCGCACAGGATTTAACTAAGGTATTTACCATTACTATTGAGTAGTGTTGGTTAAAGTTTCCAGAGAGAGCAGATATTTCTTCATTTCTATCCCGGAGGAAAAACCACCTATATTACCATTACTGGCGATTACCCGGTGGCATGGTATGATGATCGGGAGGGGGTTTTTACCTAGCGCTTGTCCTGTTGCCCTTGCGGCTCCGTTCTGTTTAATCTGTTTGGCTACCCAGCCGTAGCTTCTGGTTTCGCCATATGGAATGAGTCTGGTTGCTAGCCATACTTTGCGCTGAAAAGGCGTTGCCCAGGATAGATCAAGTTTATCAGGAAAAGCTACTTTTTGACCACTATAGTACATATTAAAGCGTTCCACTAGGTCAGTAAATAGATGAGGCGCTCGAATAGGGGATATTATATTATCACCTAATAACTGATATGCTTCTTCAGCGGTATGCTGGGGAAAAGTAACGCTTATCAATCCTTCTGCTGAAGCTAAAATGGCTATCCATCCTCTGGAACTGTTAAAAGTAATATAACTAAGTTTCTGATTCGTAGTACTTATCCTTGAAATATTAATTTATGATTTTGTCATCTGGCGGCGCCGTTGAATATAAGCGGCAATAACTATCAGCACTGCACCAAGAATAATGCTAGCCAATATTTTGATTAACTGCGGTATGTCCATTGTCAGAAAAAATGTAAAGGTATAAATACAGGTTACGTAAGCAATGACGCGGGTTACAGTGTGAGCTCTGACCGGTTTCTGTTTTATAGCGCGGTAAAAAAGCCAGCCAAAGAAGACTAAGGAAGCCAGTATTGCTGCTATGGTTAACATTTACTTACCACCCTATATCCTCAAAAAATTTACTTAAAAACGTAAACATACCAACTGTCAATAGTAAAGAAATCAGCTTGGATACTTCAGACAGGTATTTTACATACTGTGCTGCCAAGTAGCCGACTCCTGCCAAGCAAAACAGAATACCGAAACCAAATAATACATACTCTAATTTCATTTTAACTCTCTGTTTTATCTAACTGGTAATAGACCGTTAATATTAAGTATAATCCTGCGTTCTAGCTGTTCTCTTTTGATGATTATACTATATTGGTAACTTTTGGATAGGGTATTGTCATCTATATTTAGCTTTTCGGTATTTACCACCCATTCTATTCGTCCCGTACTAAAGGCACCAATCTGGATGTCTTCTGAAACTAAATCAAATAGTTTTTCCTGGCTTTGCCAGAGTGATACTTCAATTTCTGCTGAGTAGCTTGAGAACCGGCGGTTAGCTATTTCATAGGAAAAAAATACATTTTCATCTAGATTTGTCCATGTGGAATAAACTCCGTCTTTTTGCAGCCATAAATCGGGTTCTATTTTTTGTTCCTGTTCTCCGCTGGTTATTAAGATATTTTCGTAAATACCCATATAGCCATCAATAACAAATAAAGCTATAAGGCCGAGAAAACAAGCAATGGTGAGATATAAGTACAGATATTTCTTCATTTATTTATTATTTAATATCATTCTAATTGAATTTTGTCAAATTTCTCTGGCGAGCACCAATCCCCAAACGGTAGTAACTCCGGCTGCTTTTAAAGCTGCTGCACAGGCATTGAGAGTGGCTCCAGATGTAGATACATCATCGATTAATAATATTTGTTTATCTTTTAATCTATTATCTTGGCAGTAGAAAGCATCAGCGACATTACTATACCTTTGATTTGCGGTTGCTGTTTTAGCCTGGGAAGGAGCATAGCGCTTTCTAATCAGACAGTCACTGATTACAGGCAGGTTTGTTAATTTACCTAATTCTCTGGCTAACAGGTTTGACTGATTATAACCACGTTCTCTTATCCGTTTTTGGTGCAGTGGTACTGGTACCAATGTATCTCCTGGCAACGGATTGTTGATTAAAAATTCATGTAAAAATCTGGCCATAGGTGTCGCCAGGGCTCTGAGGTTTCTATATTTTAGTTGGTGGATAGCCTGGCGTAATAACCCTTCAAATTGAAATGGGGAGCGAATGCCATTAATTTCTGCTTGCTCATTAATACATCTGGTGCAGATTATATTATCAGGTTGAGGTCTTCCGCATTTGGGACAAAGTGGAGGTAATAATTGAACAAATAAACTATAGCAAGAAGGGCAAATATAACTGCCCTTCTTGCCACAACAAACACACCAAACAGGGAATAAGAGGTCAACTACTATTCCCTTAAGGTCAGCTAACTGAGAAAATATATTCAATAACCTAATCTAAAATGTACCAATCATTTTAACGAGAGCGGCTATTATGAAGCGTGCCGCTCATAATAGGTTCGTTAACGTAGACATCACCATTCCTGATTTTTAGGTTAAAGCCGCACTCAGGATTGGTGCAAACCCAGGCTTTATAGTGAATTGCTGCTCCTTGTCCACCAAAATCAGATAGAGGCACCAAATCGCCAGTATTACATTTCTGGCATTTAGGGAAACTGGACTGTTCCATTAAGCTCTCCTCCCAACCAAGTTTTAATTTTGAACAGTATACACCAAGCACTATATGTTGACAAGAGATTATTTAGTTCAAGTCAATTAATTTTACTATCTAAAAAGTTATTGTATAGTTCAGCTTAGTGTTTTGTTATGTTTTGTCTTTGTTTTAGAAGCTGGTTTTACCTGGTGGATTAATGGCAATGTGTGAAAATGCAGTATCTTTAGTGGCGCCGTGCCAATGCTTCTCACCTGCTGGAATGAAGATAAAAGTACCAGGAGTTACTGTTATTTCCTCATTATCAGTTGCTACTATTCCTTTTCCTTCAGTAACGTATAAGACTTGATCGAACGTGTGGGTATGGAACATATTTACCGCACCGGGGTTAAAATTGACCATGAAAACCCGTACTTCACCTTCCTCTTCACCGGCAATGGGTTGCGTACTTACCTTCCCTTTGAAGAGTGGGCTGGTGCTTTCCTGAGCTTCTGCCTGGTTAATTTTTACTACTTTCATTACTCATTACCTCCATAATTTTATCTTTAGTCTACTATTTACCTTTAGTTATATGGTTTTCGTTAAGGCTGGCTGAACTAATTAAACTATAAATGGCGCCTGTTCTGGTTAGTTGGCTTTTCATCAGGTTGATAGTATTTACCTTGATGATAAAATCCAGCTGGTATTTTGTGCTGGCTATAAGTTGGCCAAAGCTTTGCCGTTCATTTGATGATATGTGGTTGCGCATTCGGGCCAGGGTTAAATGAGGTGTAAACGGACGCTGTTCGGTAACAAAACCCAGGGGGATCAAATTAGATACTATTTGTTTTTGAATATAGTTGAGCTTGTCTAAATCCCCGGCTATTCCTATCCAAGCTATCTGAGCACGTTTATAATTGGGGAAAACCCCTAAATCTTTTACTTCTAGGTAAAAGGGAGGTATTCCCACAATAGCTTTTTCCATTACTTTGGTTATATCATTGATTACAGATATGGTAATATTGCCTAAAAACTTCAGTGTCAGATGAATGCTATAAGGATCAACCCACTTCACTTGAGATTGAGTATTCATTTTCAGATGGGTTTGAAGCTGGGTGAGTTGTTGCTTTAACTCATTGGGTAGCTCAATAGCAATAAAGGAGCGAATTTGTTCCATAAAATTGAATCCTAAATATTAGTAATACCCAGGATTTTTCGGGCATTAACCGATAGAATTAAGTCTATCGTTGCTTCAGGTAAGTCTAAAGATTTAATTTCCTCAAGGAGGCGATTCTGTGTTAATAACGGGTAGTCACTGCCGAAAAGAATTTTTTCTGCACCAACTAGTTGGGTAACTTGCTGGTAAATTTGGGGGCTGTACAAGAAAGGTGAGGCTGCAGTATCAAAAAATACATTGGCCATAGTTTTTTTTACTTCAGGCATTAGATAATAGAAGGGTAGCCCGCCACCCCAGTGGGCACAGACTATGGTTAAATCAGGATAATTGGTAATAAAAGGATAAAGCATGTCCGGGGTGATAGTTCCCTTTCCCGGATACTTGTGGCCTACCGGTTCAGAAGTGTGTGTTAGCAGAATCAGTTTATGGTTACGCATTACTTCGGCAAAGGGATCCATTATCTCCTCATCTTCAAGGTCAAATAACTGGATATCCGGCCTTAGTTCCCCAATCCCTCTGACTCCTCCCTTAGCACAGCGCTCAATCTCGGTAATGGCGGCTTCATATGCCAGTGGTTGCACAGAGCAGAAACCGATTAAACGCTGCGGGTAACGGGCTATTGATTCCAGGATATAATCATTGGTTTCAATACAGAGTTCATGTGTGGTCCAACCAATGTTTACAATAACTGAAATATCCACTCCAGCTTTATCCATACTCTTTATCAAGTCATCAGCTGTGGCAAGCTGTGCTTTTTTATTTGAGTAGAGAATGGCGAAACAGGGATCACTATCAATATACTTACTGCGATTTTTCTTTATCTGAGGTGGGAATACATGGGTATGAAAATCAATAATCATTGTCAAATTATAGCAGAATAATTGTGTCTACTCAATTATAGAAGGGCTTGACAAAGTTATTATTATATGTTAATTTTGCTCTTGACATCCTTAGTGACATAGAGTATATTAGGTTTATCTGTATGTTAGTTATGATGAAACGATATACATAAGAGAGAAAGCGGTGAGCGATAACCAGGCTAATGGCTTGGTGGTTTAACACCGAGCCATTTTTTATTGCCTAAATTGCACATTAACAATTGAATATTAGGACTGATATCAAAAACTAATATCAAATCTGAAGCAGGTCAAGCGGTGAAGGCGCATGGTGGATGCCTTGGCATCAAGAGCCGATGAAGGGCGCGGCAAGTCTGCGAAAAGCCTCGGTAGGCTGTCTAGCAAGCTAACCGGGGATACCCGAATGGGGCAACCCGCTCAGGCAAAACCTGAGCACCCCCAGCTGAACACATAGGCTGGGTGGAGGTAAGCAGGGGAAGTGAAACATCTCAGTACCCTGAGGAAAAGAAATTATTCCCTAAGTAGTGGCGAACGAAAGGGGAAAAGCCTAAACCATATAAGCTTAGTGGTTCTAAGACCTATGCTTATATGGGGTTGTAAGGCAGGTGTGATCTAGCTTGGAATAGATCAAGGAGTTACAAACTGGACCCTAGTCGAAGGTTTCTGGAAAGAACAACCACAGAGGGTGATAGTCCTGTAGACGAAAGGGAAAAGCTCCTCATCTGTACTTGAGTACCACGGGACACGAGAAATCTTGTGGGAATCTGCCCTGACCACAGGGTAAGGCTAAATACTCTTGATGACCGATAGTGAACTAGTACCGTGAGGGAAAGGTGAAAAGTACCCCGGGAGGGGAGTGAAATAGAACTGAAACCATGTGCTTACAAGCAGTCAAAGCCTTAAGTAATTGAGGTGATGGCGTGCCTATTGAAGAATGAGCCGGCGAGTTAATCTATGTAGCAGGTTAAGCAATTGTAATTGTGCAGCCATAGCGAAAGCGAGTCTGAATAGGGCGATATAGTTGCATGGATTAGACCCGAAGCCGGGTGAGCTATCCATGGCCAGGGTGAAGCCTCGATAGAATCGAAGTGAAGGCCCGAACCGGTCAGCGTTGCAGAGCTGTCGGATGAGCTGTGGATAGAGGTGATATGCCAATCGAACCCGGATATAGCTGGTTCTCCCCGAAATGTATTTAGGTACAGCCTCAGGTGTTCGCTAATGGAGGTAGGGCACTGGATGGACTAGGTGAGAGAATATCTTGTCAACTCCAACCAAACCACGAATGCCATTAGCTAAAGCTTGGGAGTGAGACTATGGGGGATAAGCTCCGTAGTCGAAAGGGAAACAGCCCAGACCATCAGCTAAGGTCCCTAAGAACGAACTAAGTGGCAAAGGAAGTAGGATTGCACAGACAGCCAGGAGGTTGGCTTAGAAGCAGCCACCCTTTAAAGAAAGCGTAATAGCTCACTGGTTGAGTGGTGTTGCGCCGACAATTCAACGGGGCTTAAGTTCGTCACCGAAGCTATGGCTCTATGATTATTTCATAGGGGGTAGGGGAGCGTTCCCCTGACAGTGAAGTCGTTACGCGAGTAACGGTGGAGTTTAGGGAAGTGAGAATGTCGGCATGAGTAGCGTAAGGTGTGTGAGAAACACACCCACCGAAAACCTGAGGTTTCCTACGGAAGGTTAATCCGCGTAGGGTTAGTCGGGCCTAAGCCGAGGCCGAAAAGCGTAGGCGATGGACAACGGGTTATTATTCCCGTACCGTTTTTGTGGAGGCAAGAGGGGGGACACGGAAGGGTAAGCTGAGCATACCTATTGGACATGGTGTGTCCCTCACCAAAGGTGATGTCGGGGCAGGAAAATCCACTCCGAATATTAAGCTGAAGGTGGGGGGAAGTTGAGGGGAAACCCGAGGCGATTTGGCTGATCCCATACCGTCAAGAAAAGCCTCGTTGTCGTTGAAGCAGAAACGCCCGTACCGCAAACCGACTCTGGTAGGTAAGGATAAAAGTCCTAAGGTGATCGAGATAACCCTCGTTAAGGAACTCGGCAATCTAGCCCCGTAACTTTGGGAGAAGGGGTACCCATTGGGTGTGTATTTTATATATGCGTAATGGGTGACACTAAATGGATCCAAGCGACTGTTTAACAAAAACATAGGTCTCTGCTAAAGCGTAAGCTGATGTATAGGGGCTGATACCTGCCCAGTGCTGGAAGGTTAAAGAGAGGGGTCAGGAGTAATCCGAAGCTCTGAACTGAAGCCCCAGTGAACGGCGGCCGTAACTATAACGGTCCTAAGGTAGCGAAATCCCTTGTCGGGTAAGTTCCGACCCGCACGAATGGTTTAACGACTTGGATGCTGTCTCAACGAGGGACTCGGCGAAATTGAAATACCCGTGCAGATGCGGGTTACCCGCGACAGGACAAGAAGACCCCGGGAGCTTTACTATAGCTTGGCACTGAGTCTGGGCTTATCATGTGTAGCATAGGTGGGAGGCTGGGAAGCTGGGGCGCAAGCCTCGGTGGAGCCGTCGTTGAAATACCACTCTTGGTAAGTTTAGTCTCTAACCCTGGAGCAAGCCAGGGAACAGTGTCTGGTGGGTAGTTTGACTGGGGCGGTCACCTCCTAAACGGTAACGGAGGCGCCCAAAGGTCCCCTCAGAGTGGATGGAAATCACTCGTAGAGCGTATTGGTATAAGGGGGCTTGACTGTAAGACTTACAAGTCGAGCAGGCAGGAAACTGGGGCAAAGTGATCCCACGGTTCCGAGTGGAAGGGCCGTGGCTTAACGGATAAAAGCTACCCCGGGGATAACAGGCTTATCTTGCCCAAGAGTTCACATCGACGGCAAGGTTTGGCACCTCGATGTCG
>JAQTVP010000124.1 GCA_028707015.1 Dehalococcoidales bacterium
AAGACTGGCTTTGTATCAAAGCTTCAGTCTCTTTATCAATATTAAAACCAAGCTCGGCGACCAAACGTACTGCTCGCAATAAACGAGCCGCATCTGATTTAAAAGCGGTCTCAGCAACAACCCGAATTATATGTTGCTGCAAGTCATTCCAACCGTCAAAGGGATCTATAATTAAAATGTTTACAGGATCCCTCACTAATTGGTTAAGGTCAACGGCTATGGCATCAATAGTGAAATCACGTTGTGCCAAATCTTGCTCAATACTACCTTTTACCGTAGAAAAATCCAGCTTCCATATATCTCTAGTAGATAAATCTCCTCTATTACCCAGAATTATCCGGCCTACTCCATTTATCTTGTCTAAGGGAACAGATTTACCACCAAGAACATTAGCTACCAGAGCGGAAATATCTATCGCATCTGCCATAACAGCGATATCAATATCAGCGGTATTCCTACCCAGTAAGACATCACGCACAAAACCGCCAACAATATACGCTTGGATATTATGTTCAATGAAAATTTTGTTTAATTCCTTTAATAATAAAAAAGCGTTAGATTCAACATTTAGCTTCAATTTTTTCTTTATCCACTTCTAATATCTAAAGCTAAACTATACACGCATGGCACATATATATCAAGAAACAATCTGACTAAACAATTTTTTTCACCAGAAGAATATATATGGTATATCAATTTAATTGTGGGGAGATTATAAAGTGGCAGTTAAACATTTTACTACCGAGGATGGCAAATATCTAGACTTATGTTGTGCTGTATTCTTTAGTTGCGCTTTTAGAAATACTCTTTAATATAGATAAAATTCCTATTACAGAACGCTGCACTTCAACCGGTTCTTGTGCTAATACCTTGGCAACATAGGGATCAATACGCCCACTGCCATAACCCAAGCTTTCCTCAGCTATCCGATGAGGCTGAGAAGAAAGATAGCCCGCTAAAATAAGCAACTCATCCTCTTCAAAACCTAAGGGGCCAGCAATTTTACGCAAAACATGAGCAGAAGGAAACCGCTCACCTCTCTCAATACGCCCTAAATGTGATGAGGATACACCTGATTTAGCAGTAAGTTCCTGTAAAGTAAGTGGCAGAGTAATTCTCTGTTGCTTTATAATTCTACCCAGATTATTTGTATTACCTTCATTCATTAACATGATTATATTATAATTTGCCAAATGGCGAATGTCAAGTTTACATTGTCTTTTTATTTACCAATTGTCCTCTATATTAGGAGAGCATTTAACAATTGTTTATCCAAATAATAATGCTGCCATATTTTAATCATATCTTAATTATATTACATTATTGAAATAATTTATTTGTGGAGATATTTCATACAGCCCATCATATTAAAATAGTTATTAACAGAACAACAGCCGCTATAGTCAATAGTGTTATTTTGTGTCATGTGCTGTTAATTGAGATATGATAGAATTAGTTAATGCAGTTAATCATGTTTATAGAGTATACTAGTCATTATGCCATAAATAGATTGGATAAAAATAAAACTTTCCCTGAATATGAAATTATCCATGGTGGATTTAAAATAAACATACCTCAAGTAAAAAAGTAGACGATATTCGGGAAAAATATTAAGCTATACACTTCATAGATAAATATTTTCATACCAAAAAACTAACTTGTACAAAATGTTTTTAGCCTATAAAATGGAGGAAATAATGAAAGCTGAAATTATATCTATCGGTACTGAACTTCTCCTGGGAGATCTGACTGATACTAATGCTTCTTACCTTGCCGGTCAGTTACCTCTCTTAGGAATAGATCTCTATTGGATTTCACAAGTAGGAGATAACCAGAACCGATTAGTGGAAACGCTAAAACGTGCCTGGCAACGTTCAGATCTTGTCCTGACTACAGGTGGCTTAGGTCCAACGGAAGACGACTTAACACGAGAAGCCATTGCTGAATTGATGGGGGAAGAGCCGCAAGTTAGTCCTCTTTTAGAACACAATTTAAGAGAACGTTTTGCCCGCCGTAACCTCACTATGGCAGCCAATAATATTAAGCAAGCCACAGTTATACCTTCGGCTCAGGCTATCACTAATCCCAGAGGAACTGCTCCTGGCTGGTGGGTTGAAAAAGATGGACATATAATAGTAGCTATGCCTGGCCCACCGGCAGAAATGCACAACATGTGGCAAACTGAAGTTATGCCAAAATTACAGCAGAAAAGTACTGGCGCTATTATCTTCTCCAGAACACTTAAGGTTTATGGCATACCTGAAGGAACAGTAGAGGAAATGGTTTCCTCCTTACTCTCCTCCACTAATCCTACCTTGGGCATTTATGCTAAGGCTGATGGAATCCACCTGCGGTTCACTGCTAAAGCAAAAAGCCAGCATCAAGCCGAGGAAATGATTGCCCAGAGTGAAACTAAAGCTAGATCAATCTTGGGTGATTCTGTCTGGGGAAAGGATAATGACACATTAGTAGAAGCAATAGGGAATTTACTAGTTGACAAGGGATTAAGCCTGGCAGCTGCAGAATACAGTACCGGAGGTTTATTAACAACCAGCATAACTGATTTTCTCAATTCCCCAACATTTTTTAAGGGAGCATTGATTGTCAATTCAAATGAAGCGCTGATAAATTATGGAGTTGATGCCCAGACCATTAATGACTATGGTGTTATTAGCCCTGAAGCGGCACAGGCAATGGCTGAAGCAGCCAGGTTACGCATGGAAGCTGACATAGGCATTAGTATAACCGGGGTAGTCGGTCCCAATGAGGTGGAAGGCAAACCAGTCGGTACCATGTATATCAGTTTAGATAGTGATAATCATAAAAATACAATTGCAGGTTTGTACCCGGGGGATAGATTTAGAATAAGACGGTGGGCAGCTACTGCCGCCCTGTTTAGATTAAGGCAAATGCTTCTTAACCCGGACTAATCCAATATTCAATTTATGGCTGTTAGCAAAGAAACTATTCTTTTTCTAAATTTATTAGGTTTATGGTAATAAATAATGAGTAATGCATTTAATATAGGCAAACTCTTTGGTATACAATTTAGATTACATTACACTTGGTTCATAATATTTATTCTGGTAACTGTTTCTTTTGTTTACCCTGATTGGTCTTCACTGCTTTACTGGGCTATAGGTATAACGACCAGCCTGTTATTTTTTGCCTCAATATTAGCTCATGAATTAGCCCATAGCCTTGTAGGCAGAGCTAATGATGTACCAATAATTAGCATAACTCTATTCATATTTGGTGGCGTGGCGCAAATGACAAGAGAAGCGAGAAGTGCTAAAGCTGAGTTAAAAATGGCAGTTGCTGGTCCTGCTTGCAGTCTGGTAATTGCCGGTCTTTTTTATATAATCTCGCTATTGACTGAAAATACATTTGTACCTTTAGCCAATATGGCTTTTCAGCTAGCTTTTATTAATACGGCATTAGCTGTATTTAATCTGGTTCCGGGTTTTCCACTAGATGGCGGGCGTGTTTTTCGTTCCATCTTGTGGCAAGTTACCGGCAACTACCAGCGCTCCACTAAAATCGCAACTCAGGTAGGTCGAGGCATAGGTTTTTTGTTTATAATTGCTGGTATCTTAATAATTCTCTTGCGCCCATTTAACTTAAACTGGTTCACTGGTTTGTGGCTAGCCTTTATTGGCTGGTTCATAGAAAACGCAGCCTCAGCTACTTATCGCCAGTCTCAATTCCATGAAGCACTGCAAGGATTTACTGCTTCACAGGTAATGACCACTGATTATCAGACAATTCCTGCAAATATTACCATTAATCAGTTAGTTCAGGGGTATATTTTTACTAGCAGCCAAGGTTATTTTCTGGTAGCCGATGAAGGTACAATAATAGGAGCTTTGACAATATCTAATATTAAAGCTGTAAGCCAGGCAAACTGGGCAACAATGCAGGTAAAAGATATAATGACCCCAATGAGTAACGTAAAGATAGCATATCCTGATCAAAATGTGTTAAGCATACTGGAGCAAATGACAGAAAATAATGTTAATCAAATGCCCGTATTTAGCAATGGAAAAGTTATCGGGCTAATCACACGCAGCAACTTGATAAGGCTCCTGCAAATTCGCTCCCAGTTAAGAATATAATAGATAGAGGCACATTTCCTCTACTAGAAAGATAAACATAACTAAACATAATGATAGCAGCCATAATTTATCTGCTGGCTATTGTCTCCGCTGAGACGATAACCGCAGTTTTCCAACCAGAATTAGGTATGATATGCCATGCTATAGTCTTGGTAGCAGTAGTAACACACTCCGCTTTAACCAGTGATACCAGTTACCAGGGCTTATTTCTATCACTGGCACTTGCTCCCTTAGTCAGAATAATAAGCATGAGTATTCCTTTAATCAATATATCTCAGATATGGTGGTATCCTATTGTGTACGCCCCGTTACTTCTTGCTGCAGTAGTAGTAATGCGCATCCTGGGTTTCAGAAAATTGGATATTGGGCTCAGATTCAGCCCTATTCTAACTCAGTTAGCCATAAGCTTATCTGGATTTTTATTCGGATTAGCCGAATATTTTATCTTAAGACCTCAATCGTTAATAGATGAACTTACCTGGCCGAAATTATGGTGGCCAGCTTTAATATTATTACTGTCAACTGGTATGGTTGAAGAATTTATTTTTCGCGGAGTAATGCAGCGAACTGCGCTGATAGTTTTTGGATCATGGGGAATAATCTATGTAAGTTTCCTATTCGCTATCTTACACATGGGGTTTCTTTCCATAATTGACGTTGTATTTGTTTTTGCGGTTGCCTTGTTCTTTGGCTGGATAGTCAAAAAAACAGGGTCACTT
>JAQTVP010000125.1 GCA_028707015.1 Dehalococcoidales bacterium
CCAGAAGCCTGGTTTTACCATGGTCAACATGCCCCATAATAGTAATCACCGGCGGTCGCAGGCTAAGGCTCTCGGAATTTTCACTTTGAACCTGCTGTTTTTTTATTTCACTAATAACATTAGTTGTTTTCCGGCGTTTTTGAGGCTGAAGATGCACTTCATATCCAATATTAGTAGCTACTGCTGCTGCTGTTTCATAATCAATAACTTGATTAATATTAGCCATAATACCATTTCTCATCATTTGCTTGATTATATCTATGGCACTAATCTGCAAAAGGTCAGCTAGCTCCCTCACGCTTAATACGCGCGGAATCTCAACCGAGTTTGTATTTAATGATTCAGAAGAATTATTAACAATCTCGGGCTTTGCAGTTCCGACTTGCTTACTTACTCTTGCCACCGATTAACTCCTTACAAAAGGTTTTTCCATCCCTGATAAGCTGTTCTCGGTTATTTTTACTAAGAGAAGTTCTTAAAGCACGTTCTAATTTTCCCTGTTTTAATCCGTTTTCCCAGCATTCTGCTGTACAACACAAATAAGCACCACGTCCAACTTTCTTACCGCTAGTATCAATCTCCACACCTCCACTATGAACACGTATTAAACGCATCAGTTCACGTTTATCTTTCACTTCACGGCAAGCTATACAGGTTCGTTGAGGTGTATGCTTCTTAATATTCATAGTCCTCATCTTCATCTACGGAAATTCCTGATACACGACGCTGCTTTTTAAGCTTTAACCCATCTTCCCCTCTATCCTTACCTTGGGGGCCTTTCTTTTTTTTCTTTTTTAACTTAATATCAGGCTTTATTGATTTCGGTATCATAATATCTTCAGCAAACCTTAGTTTTGACTTTATTGCTTCTTTCTGTGGTTCGATAACAGGTGAAGGCAAAACAATCATCTCTTCGTCCAGTGGTATAGTTTCGGTTATTTCTTCTTCCACTGTTATCGGCTCTATAATATCCGTAATTTCAGCCATAGGTTCATCAATAACGACCTCTTCCTCAACTTCAGGCAGAGATTCTTCTTTTAATGCTCTCTCTTCTTCAACAGATGAAGCACTCTTAATGTCTATATGCCAATCGGTAAGCTTTGCTGCCAGCCTAACATTTTGTCCTTCCTTACCAATAGCTAATGAAAGTTGCCTATCCGGAATAATCACGGTTGCTACTTTATCTTTTGCACTTAACTCAACACTAAGCACCTGAGCCGGACTAAGTGCATTGGCAATTAAGACATCAGCAGACGGATCCCACATGACAACATCAATTTTTTCGCCATTTAATTCATTTACAATATTTTGTATTCTGATACCGCGTAATCCAACGCAGCAGCCAACCGGATCAATCCCATCCTGACTTGCGCTAACAGCCACCTTGCTCCGATATCCTGCTTCACGAGCAATTGACTTTATCTCTACAATTCCATTAAATATTTCAGGAATTTCTAATTCAAAAAGCCGACGAAGTAAATTCGAATGAGAACGCGATACTATCAATTGAGGGCCCCTAGCATTCTGTGCCACCTCTAAAAGACAAACTTTCAATCTTTGCCCTACCCGATATCTTTCATTATGCATCTGCTCAGACACAGGCAGTAATGCTTCTGTTCTATTTAAATCAAGAATTATCTGTCTTGCCTCAATTCTTTGCACAACACCAGTAAGAATATCGCCTTCTTTATCTGCATATTCATTAAATATGGCACTATGTTCTGCTTCATGCAAACGCTGTAAAATAACCTGTTTTGCCGTTTGGGCAGCAATACGACCAGCATTGTGTGGAGTAGATTCCACCATAATGGTCTCGCCAATCTGTATGTCTGATTTAATGCGACGTGCATCATCCAGAGATATCTCACGGCGGTCATCCACCAACAACTCAACCACGACCTTCTCAGCCCATACTTCAACTTTACCGGTACCAGGATTAATTTTAACGGCAATATCTTGAGTTGGAGTAAAATTATCTTTCCTATAAGCTGATACTAAGGCTGATTCTACCGCAGCAACAACCACTTCTCTAGGCAATTTTTTTTCCGCCGAGAGTTGGGTAATAGCAAGTAGAAAGTCGCTCTTCATCGCAGACTAAGACCTCCCTTCCATTATTTCCCACATAACAAAAAAGTGGGATTAAAACCCACTCTCAGTTTACTTCTATCTGTAAAAAGTATACCATAATCAATCCTACTATGCAACTTGAGTAAAAGGTTATATCAAATGAAACAACTTGAAAACTACATTTTTAGATACTTTAATAAACTATAGTGATACTACTATTTCCAGATAACTTAATCCTCCTTTACACGATAATGAATATTGTATTTATGCACTATATAAGTAAACTAGTATAATATCTAGAAATCTTAACTGTGTTAGGTTATAATAATGTAAATATAATAAATACAATATTCATATTATACAAAATGTTGTTAAATATCTAAACATCATGAATACAGAACACTTAAAATCCTCAGCCATTAAGCTAATTGATACTCAGCATGCTAAGCTCAGTGAGCTTAGCTTAAAAATACATGCTAATCCAGAACTAGGTTTCCATGAGTTTAAAGCATCTGCTTGGTTAACCCAATACCTCGAAGAATACGGCTTCTCAATTGAATCAGGCATTGGTGATATGCCAACTGCCTTTAGGGCGAGCTATGGGCAAGGAAAACCTATTATTGCTATTCTAGCCGAATATGATGCTCTACCGGTTATTGGGCATGCCTGTGGCCATAACATTATAGCTACAAGTGCCATTGGTGCTGCTTTAGCTTCTAAACTAACCATTGATAAACTAGGCGGAACAATTCTAGTCATCGGAACACCTGCCGAAGAATTATATGGCGGTAAGGCAATATTAGTAGAGAACGGCATCTTCAAAAATACAGACATGGCAATGATGATTCACCCAGGCGTACAAAATTTAGCCACCATTGAGGCTCTTGCCAATCAGTCTTTAGAAATTGAATTTTTTGGTAAATCAGCTCATGCCGCTGCTCGGCCAGAAGAAGGCATAAATGCTCTAGAGGCAATGCTGAATTCAATTAGCGCTGTTAATTCACTCAGGCAACACATCAGGAGTACAGCCCGTATCCACGGCATAATTACTGACGGAGGTGAAGCAGCTAACATCGTACCAGCACATAGTGCCGGAAGCTTCATAGTACGTGCTGAGGACAATGAATACCTTGATGAGTTAAAGAAAAAAGTTTTAAATTGCTTTATTGGAGCTGCTACTGCTAGCGGCGCCCGGTTGAAATACAAGTGGGGAAATATACGTTACGCCCCATTACGTAATAACCTAACCTTGGCAAATCTCTTTCTGCAAAACATGCAATCCCTTGGACGCAATATGGAACTAGCTGACCCCAATAGTAACTTTGGCAGTACTGATATGGGTAATGTAAGTCAGGTTATCCCCGGTATTCATCCAATCATATCCATAGCTCCGGCAGATGTATTAATGCATTCTCTCCAATTTGCTGAAGCAGCAGCTTCAGAAGCTGGTATTCGGGGTATTATGGATGCTGCTAAAGCCTTGGCTATGACTATCATTGATATATACGCAAACCCCGAAATAGTTAACAAGGTTACAGCAGAATTCAGGCAACTAATATGATTAAGATAGGCATTCCAAGAGCTTTACTTTACTACCAATACTACCCGATGTGGAAAACATTCTTTACAGAATTAGGCGCAGAAGTGGTGATTTCACCCCCGACTACTCAAGCTATGTTAGCAGAAGGGTCATCTCGCGTGGTAGCTGACACTTGCTTATCAGTAAAGATATTTTTAGGTCATGTACTTTCTCTAATAACCGAATGCGATTTTATTTTTATCCCGGCTGTACGCAGCGTAAAAAGCAAATCTTACAGCTGTTCCAAACTTCTTGGCTTACCGGATTTAACAAAAGCAGTCATTCCCGAATCACCCCCAATTCTTGATATAGACATTGATGTAAATCAAAGCAAACACAAACTATATCTTGCTATATACAAACTGGGACGGTTTTTTACCTGGAATCCGCTAAAAATCAGGCAAGCCTGTTTAGCTGCAATACAAACCAATTGGGATTATCAACGGTTAATGTATAATGACAGCCTTACACCATTACAGGCAATAGAAAAATTATCAAGTACAACTAATGATGATCATAAAAATAATTCCAGCCAAATTATTCCAAACAAAATCAGTATTGCCGTCATCGGGCATTCTTATCTCCTCTATGATGAACATACAAATTATCGATTAATTCACAAACTTCAACAGGCTCATATTAATGTTTTAACTCCAGAAATGGTCACCCCTGAAGACCTTGAATCAGCCACAGCTAAATTAGTAGGCAGATCTCAGTGGACATGTGACCACGAAGTAGTAGGGGCAGGAGGATATTATCTGGAAAATAAAGCTGATGGTGTTATTGGTATCATGACTTTTGGTTGTGGACCCGATTCATTATTAATGGACACACTACAGCGTCAGGCTAGCAAAAATAAGACAACACCATTTATGAGCCTTACTTTAGAGGAACATACTGCCGAAGCGGGTGTTATCACTAGACTGGAAGCTTTTATCGACATGATAGAGAGAAGAAAAAGGAAACAGGTGGCAATATGCGCGTAGGCATACCACACATGGGTAATTTATATATACCCTTTAAAGCCATATTCCAAAGGCTTAATATTGATTTTGCGCTACCCCCAGTTAATAGCAAGCGCACTCTATCCCTGGGAGTCAGGTACGCGCCTGAAGGATTATGTATCCCCTTTAAATTAACTTTAGGCAGTTTAATTGAAG
>JAQTVP010000126.1 GCA_028707015.1 Dehalococcoidales bacterium
CAGCTATAGATGCACAACTCATCGAGAAAATCAGATCCCGGCGGCCAGTGGCGTGACTGGGATCGGCTATAATGGGCAAATAAGTTTCCTTTTGGATAGCCGGGACAGAAGCAAGATCAAGAACATCTCTGGTATAGCTCCTCCCTTTACCCACGGGAACTATTCCCCTTTCGCACAAAATAATATCTTTATTACCTTCAGCAGCAATATATTCAGTGAAAGAGAGAAACTCTTCAATGCCAGCACCGAAATGTCTCTTAAGTAAAACTGGCTTACCTGTTTTTGCTACCTGTGTAAGCAGGTCCTGGTCATACATATTTCTGGATCCTATCTGGATTATATCCACATACTTTGCCACCAAGTCAACCTGTGTTTCACCCCTAACCTCGGTTATTACCGGCAATTCAAATTTTTTCCCGGCATCATGTAACCATCCCAAAGCCTCTTCTGCATCTTCCCTACCCCCAGCTCCCAATCCCTGAAAAGAATGCACCGAACTCCTTGGTTTGAAAATACCGCCCCTTAAAATGTGCGCTCCAGCTTTTTTCACTCCTTCCGCAATTTTAAATAGCTGTGCCTTACTCTCAACAGCACAAGGTCCAGCAATAAATACCGGCTCATCTCCACCTATCTTGAGTGTTCCTACCGTAACAGCTTCATGTTCATCATCTTCAAATAACTCGCTGTACTCACGACTAATTAATTTATAGGGAATATCAACCATCACCGCTTCCTTTACCCCAGGAAGAACAGCAATCCGATCAAATGGAATTTTCCTCTCATCACCTACCGGCCCAATTACCGTACGGTAGGTACCCCTGGAAACATCAGCCTTTAACCCATACCTCTCTACTTCTTTAACCACTTTGTCTATTTGCTCCGGCGTAGCATCAGTTTTCATTACTATCATCCTCACCCTCCTATATATTTTGTTTCTTAATTAAAAGTAGCATCTCTGCCACCAATACAATAACCTTATACCAGCATAAAATAAAAAATCCCTCCGCTTGGGAGGGTTCTGTCTTACCTAAGTTCAATTATTTAAAGCTATATTATTAATTCATGCAAAAACCTCCCAAGCACATTTTCTGTGCCATGGAAATGTGAAATACCCGTAATATATGCTATTTAAAACAATAATTTTTGACATATCTTCTCTTATTCCTAAACTTTCTCTACAGGACTATACTACAAGATACACAATATGTCAATTCAGTTTATAATAATTTTCCAGCGTCACCTTATAATTAAAGATTTTCTTTTATAACGGGAACTAAATAAATGAAAATCATTAAGTGATTTTACGTAATCCTTTGACCAAGTGGTCATAGAATAGTATACTGCTGACAAATATTTAAACAATGGAGATATAAATGGGAATGGAACAGCTAGCTGAGAAATTAACTGTCTGGATAAGAAGCATGGTATCTAAGGCCGGATGTAAAGGAGTAGTAATAGGCATGAGCGGCGGCATTGATTCTTCAGTATTAGCCATTTTGTGTCAGCACGCTTTTCCGGAAAATATACTGGGACTAATTATGCCCTGCCACAGCAACCCGGAAGATGAAAAGGATGCAAAAATATTAGCTGCTAAGTTTTCCATTCCGACTAAAACAGTGGTTCTGGATAATGTTTTTGATACTATGCATAAGGTCCTAGCTAATGATGTTAATGAACTTACTTTAAACCAAATAGCCACAGCTAATCTCAAGGTTAGATTAAGAATGATTACACTGTATTACTATGCTAATCAACGTAAATATATAGTCGCCGGTGCGAGTAACAAGAGTGAAATATCTATCGGCTATTTTACCAAATACGGAGATGGAGGAGTTGATATTTTACCCTTGGGAAGTCTGGTTAAAAAAGAGATAAGAAAACTAGCCAGTGTTTTAGGGGTACCCCAACATATCATTGATAAGCCTCCATCAGCTGGCCTGTGGCAGGGACAGACCGATGAAGACGATCTGGGATTTAGCTATGAAAAGCTAGACCACTATCTGCTTACCGGAGAAGCCTCTGACAATTTGAAAACAAAGATTAATTCTATGATAGCAACCCATAAACATAAGCGTATACCACCCCCCATAGCTGAATTATAAGCTTAGCCCCAGTAGGGGGCTAGCTTTCTAAAATAAAAAAAGCAAATAGTATTGATTTAAATTTAATAGTAATAGAAAATAACAGCCAAGAAGAATTTTGGGACATGGCAAAAACGAAATTAATACCTGAGCATCTACGAATAGACTCGGAAAAGGTAAGCCAAAAGCTGGCAGCCTTTATCCAGAACAGCGTGAAATCCTCCAAGACCAAAGGAGTAATCATTGGCTTAAGCGGCGGGTTAGATTCCAGCACGGTATTAGCTCTCGCTGCCACCACTTTTCCCCCCCACAAAATACTAGGCTTGATCATGCCGGAAAGAGATAGTAGTCTGGATAGTGAATCGGACGCCAAGCTCATAGCAAAAATAACAGGCATAAAATATGACAGGGTAGAATTAACGCCAATACTGGATAAAATGGGTATTTACCAACATATACCAAAAGTAATTTTTTCCCAAAAGAATCTAGCTGGTGCTGCGGTTATGGGCGGGTATAAACTCTATACCAAGCTAACCGGTGAAAGGCCATTCTTAAGCGGGCTTAAAGGAACAAACTTCGGACTCATTAAAAGAACTAATGCATATTACAGAATGAAGCATAGGTTGAGAAGAACAATTCTGTACTCCTATGCCGAGCGTGAGAACCTCCTAGTTATGGGAACAATAAACAAGACCGAGTACCTGACTGGTTTCTTCGTCAGGTATGGCGATAATGCCGCTGATATAATGCCGCTGATAAACCTATATAAAACACAGGTGTGGCTTTTAGCCAAATTCCTACGCATTCCTGATAAAATTATAAATAAAGCGCCAAGCCCGGATCTTATACCGGGAATTACTGATGAATTCGCTATTGGCATTTCCTACGAAAAACTAGACCTCATTCTATCAGAATTATCCCGTAATGAGACAATACAAGATATAGCAACCATCAGTAACACTAAACCGAAAACCATTGAATACGTAAAAGAGCTGGTTAAAAGGTCAGAATACATGAGAATCATGCCCTATATTCCCAGCGACTAATATTATTTGTTAGCGGATACGAGAAATAAAATTGACGATAAAAGAATTTATAGTCACAAAATCAGTAAAATTAGCTCTGCCTATAATAGGCGGTATGTCGGACAAAAATCTGGGTAGATTCTTTTCTCTAGCGAGTAAAGCAGCTCCAACCAAATTCACCAAATCGTTTATGATTGCCTTAAACAAGCTACGCGAGGATAAACATCCCATCATAGAAATGCTAAGACGTGCGATTACCCGGACTAATCCACATATCAGAAATAGACTTATGAACAGTATCTTAGTTAAACACCATTGGTATGGCAGCGTAAAACGTGATGAAATGCGAAGCCAAGGATTAGCAGTCCCCGGGACTTTCCTTATCAGCCCAACCATGCGCTGTAACCTGCACTGTACCGGTTGCTATGCTGCAAATTACAGCACAAAGGACGATTTAGAATCTGAGGTTATTGACAGGGTATTAAATGAGGCTGAAGAATTAGGCATATTCTGGATCACTATCCTTGGAGGTGAACCCTTTATTAGAGAGGATATGTGGGAAATCTATAAAAAACATCAGAATATTTTCTTCCAAATATTTACTAATGGTACTTTACTTGATAAGAACACCACCAAGAAGATAGCTGAACTGGGTAATATACTTGTTGTTTTCAGTCTGGACGGTTTCGAGCAAGAAACAGATAGCCGCCGCGGGCAGGGAGTTTTTCAAAAAGTAATGGAGGGAATGGATCTCCTGCGAGAATCAGGCGTGCCATTTGGTTTCTCCTACATGATTACCCGTAAAAATGTTAATACCATTATCAGCGATCAATTCAGCGATATGCTGGTGGAAAAAGGTTGCCTGATTGGCTGGAATTTCCTCTACATGCCGGTAGGACCTAATCCTGATGCCACCCTGATGCCTACACCTGAGCAAAGGGAACTAATCAGAACCCATGGACCGCAACGTATTCGCAATAAAAAACCAATTTTTACCATTGATTTCTGGAATGATGCACCCTACATGGGTGGATGCATAGCCGGAGCCCGCCACTTTTTCCATATTAATTCCCATGGAGATGTAGAACCATGCATCTTTATTCACATGGCTACGGATAATATTCATGACAAAAGCCTTAAAGAAGTCATCAACTCTCCTTATTTTAAAGCATTCAGATCCCGCCAGCCCTACGGAGAAAATCTGCTGCGTCCCTGCACTGTAATTGACCATCCTCATGTACTACGAGAAATCTATAACACATGTCAGCCCTACCCAACTGATAGTCCAATCTGCGAATTAATTACATCTCCCTTAAGTGATGCTCTTGATAATTATTCACAAAAAGTAGCCAGCATACTGGATCCGGCATGGAATCATGAATTCGCCAATTTCAACTTTACACCTGATACATTCGCTCCAGGAAACGTACAGGAGAAGGATTAAAACAATAGTAACCACCTTTCCAGAAAATACTTATTGATATTGTCATTTTTTTACTTATAAGTAAGAGTTTATAAGATAATTACCAGCAATATGTTCTTTCTTGTCTTGATAAAATATATATGTTATTATTAAATTGAGGTGGATATGACCACAGAAAGAGAAAAAGCGCTAGAACTAACTATTACACAGATTGAGAAA
>JAQTVP010000127.1 GCA_028707015.1 Dehalococcoidales bacterium
TGAAACAGGGTTTCAGATAACAACTGAATCAGAAGAAAAATATCAAAGCAAAACAATAATATATGCTGCTGGCAAGACTCCCCGCAAGTTAAATGTACCGGGCGAAGCCGAGTTCAGCAATAAAGGTGTAACCTATTGTGCCATCTGTGATGGCCCTGTTTTTTCGGGACAAAATGTAGCAGTCATCGGCGGAGGAAATTCTGCACTTGAAGCAGCACTGGATATGGCCAAGATTGCTAAACATGTACACCTAGTAGCCCAGTCACAACTAAAAGGTGATTCTATTCTTATCAAGAAATTACCAGATACTAAAAACATTACCATTTATACAGAGCACAAAATAGAAATGATTGAAGGCGAAAAACTTGTTAACACGATACAGATAATGGATTTGAAGAATAAAGAGAGCAAACAACTTCAAGTAAATGGAGTTTTGATTGAAATTGGTCTCATACCGAACACTGAATTAATAAAAGATCTGGTAAATCTTAACGAGCGCAATGAAATAATCATCAATTGCTCCTGTGAAACTAGTCTCCCGGGGATATACGCTGCCGGAGACGTAACTAATGTACCTGAAAAGCAAATAGTAGTTGCTGCCGGTGAAGGTGCCAAGGCTGCTTTGCAAGCACACCGCTATCTACAGAGACTAGCAACCTGATTTTAAATTGAATAACGCCTTAGATATTAGTATTACTGTTTTTCCTTAACTAGATACTTCTCGGGATTCTGGTCAAAGGATTTTTTACAACCCATAGCACAAAAGTAATACTTGGTTCCCTTATAGTCAGATGTGGCTGCCGCTTTAGTATCTTCTATCTTCATCCTACATACCGGGTCAATTACGGTTGCCATCAAGGCACCTCCTCATTAGTATTAATAGAATAATCCAAGCAATTATTTTTTCATTATACTAATATTATAATAATTTAATTACTGCATTGGTAAATTCAAGTCTGAAAGTAAATTTTGAACTATCTTAACATGTCTCCCCTCATCAATTTCCAACCGCTCCAAAATATGAATAGTACTACTTCGGCTGTACGATTTATCCGTCGAATCCGATCTCATCGCTTTTATCCACGTTAGAATACCTTCAGCTTGATTTTGTTCCGCTATAAGTTTTGCTTCTTTAAAAAGTGACTGCGCGCTTTTCTCCTTTTCCAGCTGTTTCAAAAGCAAAGCAGATATGTCTGCTATCCTGTTAATTCCTTCAAGTGGCAAAACAGGCTCACCGCCGAGATTCTCAACCAACCGCATTATCCAGCCTGCATGTTGAACTGATTCCTTACCCAATTGTTCCAATTGCCCTGCTACCTTTTCCTGTATAATCGGTTCAATATTTACCAGTTGGTCAATCATTCTAGGATAGTTGAAGATAAAAGAATATTCTATCTCAATAGATTTGTTTAGTAAGTTAGTTATGGCACTTTTATCTTCATCGGTAATTTTATCTACTTTTAGCATATACCCTCCTTATGTAGTCAAGCAATAAACTCAGTCGGCTCAAACCGCTTGAGTCTTAGCGAATTAGAAACCACAGTAATAGAACTGGCTGCCATGGCAAATGCCGCCAGAATAGGATTTAAAAAACCAAATTCCCCTAAAATAAAATGCAATCCAGAGGGAACGCCACTATTTCCAAAGGCAAGATAGAGTACCCCGGCTGCTACCGGTATCAAAGCAGTATTATAGGCAAAAGCCCAGAACAGATTTTGCTTAATAGTCCGCATGGTCCGTTTACTCAGTGAAATAGCTGTTACAATCCCCACCAAATCACCGCTAATCAGCGTAATATCACCCGTTTCCATAGCAACATCAGTACCTGTCCCAATAGCGATACCCACGTCAGCCTGAGCCAAGGCAGGAGCATCATTGATACCATCACCCACCATAGCTACTATTTTCCCTTCCTGTTGTAGTCTATTAACTTCATCAGCCTTATGTTCCGGCAGTACTTCAGCCAGCACACGGTCAATACCTACATCTTGGGCGATAGCCTCAGCAGTACGCTGGTTATCCCCCGTAATCATGATAACCTCAATCCCAATATTATGAAGCGCCGCCACTGCCGCTTTAGCATTTGGTTTCAGAGTATCGGCTAAAGCGATGATACCCTTTACTCGGCTATCTACCCCAAGAAACATTACTGTTTTACCTTTTTCCCGCAGCTTTTCGGCTTCTTCCCCCATACCATTAAGAGAAATTCCCTTTTCCTTCATCAGCCTGAGATTCCCCAGTAAAAGTTTCTTATCTTCCACTGTAACCTCAATACCCTGCCCCGGGATAGCATTGAATTCTTTAGCCTGAATTATCTCTAACTTTCTTTCTTGAGCAGCCTGAACTATTGCCTCACCAAGAGGATGTTCCGAGCCACGTTCAGCAGAAGCAGCCAAGTACAGTATTTCTTCCTCGGAAGAAGAAGGCACAGTAATAATATCAGTTACTCTGGGTTTACCCTGTGTCAGAGTACCAGTTTTATCCAGCAGTACCGTTTTTATTTTATGAGATCTTTCCAGGGTTTCAGCACTCCGAATAAGTACACCATTTTCCGCCCCCTTACCAGTTCCCACAATGATAGCCGTTGGCGTAGCTAAACCCATAGCACAAGGGCAGGCAATAATAAGCACCGCCACAAAGTTGAGAAGAGCATATGTCAACGCCGGTGATGGTCCGGCAAAATACCAAATAATGAAGGTGATAATAGCAATACTAATTACTATCGGCACAAAATAGCTAGCAATAATATCCGCCAAACGCTGTATCGGTGCTTTACTGCCCTGAGCTTCGTCTATTAGGCGAATAATTTGCGCCAGTGTGGTATCTTTGCCAACACGAGTAGCCTCAAATTGAAAACTGCCGGTCCTATTGATAGACGCCCCGATCACTTCATCGCCTTTATTTTTCTCCACTGGTATACTCTCACCGGTGATCATTGACTCATCAATACTGGAATAACCCTCACGGATAAGACCGTCCACCGGTACCCGTTCACCCGGCCGCACCAAAATAACGTCACCAACTTGAACCTCATCAACGGATATTTCCTCTTCCTTACCATCACGAATAACCAAAGCCGTCTTAGGATTCAAACCGATTAACTTCTTGATTGACTCCGAAGTCTGACCTCTGGCTCTCGTTTCCAGAAAACGTCCGAGCAGTATCAGAGCAATAATCATTGCCGAGGTATCAAAGTAAAGGGCAAGCTTAACCTCAGTAACTTCAAAAAGACCAGGAAAGAGCACGACAATCATACTGTAAAAATAGGCGGCTGAAGTACCCACAACCACTAGTGTATTCATATCAGTAGTCTTATGTTTTAATGCTCCCCAAGCACCACGATAGAACCGCCAACCAGCCCAAAACTGTACTGGGGTTGCTAACGCCCAGAGGAGATACGGTCTTCCGGTAAAGACAGGAACCCACATCAGAAGCATAATCAAAGCGGCAATTACCGCTGAAAATATAAAGCGGTTTCTTACGTGGCGGAGCTCACGCTGAGAAGCAATAGAAACATCTTCCAGTGTTTCCGCTTCTGACCCGAGCGTATAGCCAGCTTCTTCCACCGCCCGTTTTAAGTCAGCTACATTTATTTCATCAGTATATTCAACAGTCGCTTTTTCAGAGCCCAGATTAACATTAGCAGACAGCACACCCGGTACACTGGAAAGTGCTTCTTCCACACGGGATACACAGGAAGCACAAGTCATCCCGCTAACGGGAAATGTGGATTTCTTGGTGACCATTCCATAACCTATTTGAGAAATTGCATTTTTGATTTTACTCAAGCTCACTTTAGCAGGATCATATTCAACAGTAGCCTTCTCTGAGGCAAAGCTGACATTTACCTGCTCCACACCCGGTGTCTCTTTTAAGCCCTTCTGAATAGTAGCGGCACAGGTAGTACAGGTCATTCCGGTAATGTAGATATTGGCTTTTTCAGTTTTTGGTAATTTTGTTTTTTCAGCCATAATCTCACCCCACATACATTAATCTATTCATTTACTGTTTATGTCAATTAAATATTTTACTTACTTTATGCGCAATACTATATGTCGCTGATATATCAATAGTCAAATGAAATATACAATAAAAAGAAATGATAGTTTCATCCCAATTATTATAAATATTTACTATCTCCATCTATATGTATATGTACTAACGCTCGGCCAAAGAAATTAATGTAATTTTTAAATTTTGACACCATATTATTAAAATTGTATATTGCGTGAGGTGAAGTGTTATAATCAACAGACTGTATTTTTTTAATAGTAGAAAGCAATGATAACAAAGAATAAAACTATCAGTAAATCGAAAGTAGCCCTCGTCAGGTGTGATACTTATGATGATGAAAAAGTATACGAAGCTATCAAAGCCGGAGTAAATATGCTCGGAGGTATTGTTAAATTCATAAAGCCTGGCGAGAAAATAGTAATGAAACCAAACGTGCTTTTTGGCGCTAATCCTGAAAAATGCGTTACTACGCATCCCTCTGTTTTCAGAGCAACTGGGAAAATCCTTCAGGAGGCCAAAGCCCTGGTATCATATGGTGATTCTCCAGGCTTCGGCAAATGCGAAGCCAATATAAAAAAAGCGCAGTTAAAACAAGTAGCCGATGAGCTTGGCATAAAAATGGCTGACTTTGATAAAGGAAAAAGCGTTCCTCATAGTGAGGCATTACTCAATAAAAGATTCACTATTGCCAATGGAGTACTGGAATCAGATGGTCTTATC
>JAQTVP010000128.1 GCA_028707015.1 Dehalococcoidales bacterium
GTTGGATTTACGGAATTATAGATAATGTTACAACCTCTTACGATGTAGATGGAGAAAGGTGTTCAATATCCGGCAGAGATTATGTAGCTTATTTAAGCGAAAACTATCTTAAAATCTATGGTGGGGTAAACAGCAAAAATATAATATAGTAGCCGAGCAGGAAAAGTATGATATGCCGACAGCTTGTAAAGGGATTTACAGGGCTTTTCTTTATAACGAAAGCACAGAAGAGTATGATGAGTTAACTTTGAATTCCGAATTTACTTATGATTGGGAAGATAATCAATTTGTGTTTTTGCACCCGCGAGTGCCGTTTGAAAATAAAACAAACGGATTGTATATATATTACTTTACAGCGCAGACTGTAGAAAATGTTGTAGCAGACCTTTTGATTGAGGCAGGGTTACTAACTCATTCCGAAAAGCAGAGTTGGTTAGCCAATACCGACCTTGTAACTCCAACAGGGAAAACCATTGACAGGGTTTGGTTTGATTCAGGCACTTCTTATATTGATGCAATTGAACTTTTAACTGAAAGAGTTATTTACAGGTTTGGAGTAGCGGATTTAGGACAGCCTTTTTTTAAGACTATACCGGTATTGCTTTCAACTACAGCTAAAAGATTGAATGATGGAGAATATATAGTTAGGAATATAGAAGACAGGATTGATGAACTTTATAATCACTTCTATTTAATAGGTGAAAAAAGAGAAATGAAAAGAATTAATCTTGGAGTTTTTGCGAATGGAGTAGAAGAGGTTGAAACAGATTCAGAAACTGAAAAATCAACAGCTACTTTGGTGGGGACGGTTTTGGCAGATGGGAAAACAAGCGCAAGGCATATAGAGTTATTCGGTGGAAATTCAATTATAACTTCAAAAGGCTTTAAGTGGCAGAAAGAAGGAGAAGCCGAGCAATCATGGTCCGAAACAGACAGCGACATGGGATTGTTTACTCATGAAATAACAAACCTTGAGCCAAATACAAGATACAGTTGGTTGGTCTGGGCTAAAAATTCGTTAGGACACTATGCAGAAAGTACATGGAATACATTTGTTACTCCGGAAATAGAGGTGGAATAATGGCTGATTATTTTTACGTAGATAATTATCGGGTAACAACTTTGGAAGATTTCAAGATTGTCTGTTATGCAGATGTTCATTTACTTGAAAGAAGATATTGTAAACCAGTTGGCAGAATGAGAATATTGCCTTCTGGTTCATGGGTAAGTACATTATATTCGAGTTATTGGAGAAATCCCGGAATTTTTTCTGTCGGACTTATGATAGACAACACCCAACATAGTACTGACCATATTTTTCAGGCAGGACTAGATGATAGTGTAGATGGAGAGCAAATTGAAGGCTCAATTACAGAATCGACAACAACACCTGTGGTAGAAACTTTAGCGATTGAAACTTTTGGGGCAAATGCCTTTTCAGCCAAAGGCAAAATAACTACTAATGGTTCGGGGCTTTGGGGGTCGAGATTAGAAGGATATAAAGTAGATGACCCTTTATCTACTTTTAGTCATAGCAACACACAAATTACAAAACCTGCTGGAGAATATGAATACAGTTATAATTTTACAGGGCTTGAAACCGATAAGTTATATGCTTACCGTATTGCCTTAACACAGACTGGAGCAGATACAGTATATGGAGATTATCATTATATTTATTTAGGCGCTACTAATAAAACGCTTAATATAAATATCAATACTAAAATGTTAGCAAGTTATAGTCTTGGTGCAAAAATAGAAACCATAGAAGCCGAGAAACTGACATCGACTATAAAATTAACAGGTAAAATTACAACCTTTTAGAGGGGAATATGATAACTAAAAGAGGATTTCAATATATCATTCAGGATACAGAGCCAACAGGAGATGAGCCTGCTATTGTAGAAGTTGAAGAATCGGGAGATTTTGAATCGGGCGAATATTCAATCAATGTTGACGCGTTATATGACCTTGATTCTGATAATGAGGATTGGGAAGAAGCAACCGTCTGGTGGTTTAGAGCATTTATTTATGATAACGACATATATTATTATGGTGAATGGTTTAGAAATACTCCGGAAGTTACAACAGGAGCTATGGATAATCAGTTAGCGTTAAACGCTATCCCAATGATTAATGCTCATGGGGAATTGACTTCCAAAGGCGCAAACGATGTTATCGAAAGAGGATTTAGAATTATAAAAGAATATCAAGGCGATTTATTGGGAATGGATTTTTATATTGCCATAGCTTTTGGTAATTTTGATATTATGGTAGAAGTTGAAAGCCATACAATTTTAGGTGGAGATGATGGTTATACAATAGTTGATTATTATTGGACAGGAACGTTTTATCGAGATTCAGTAGAAGAAGGGGATTTTGATTTAGAGGAGTTTGAAAGAACTTTAGGCGGTGGGATAATAGGTGAAGGATTAGGGATTGATTTAAAACAAGATGATACTTATTTAATTCAGGCTTATGCAAAAAATGATTTAGGTATATCTCTTGGAGAGCAGGTGGAAGTTACAACATTACAGGGAACTTCAATTAGCGTAGATGATGAAAAACTTGATTCAACTAAATTTGAAAAAACGGTAACTTTAGGGACAGTACCGACAGGTTGCACAGTAACAAGAATAGGGATTAGATTAGGTAGAACAAAGTCATGTAATGAACTTCATTATTTCCAAGATGGTAGTTGGGGAAGTGGAGAAAGTGTTACTTTTTTAGTCGAACTTGAGCCGGATTCGACATATTATATCATGCCTTATATTGTTATTGATTATGGCGATTATGAAGAAGAAATTTTAGGAATGATAGATTATACTGACCCGGATAAAGAAGATGAGTATTTAGAAAAATACCCACCAGAGGTTACTGATGATGTAGAAGATGATGAACTTACAAAAACCTCTCAAGCCGGTCAGGGGAATTATAATTATCGACTTATTAACAAAGAAATAACATGCGAGAAAATAGGTCATCAGGGATTGATAGATTACTATGGAAGGCGTAGAGCGTATACAGTAAACAATCATTTGATTCAAACAAAAGATATTTGTTGCATTATTATAAGCGACTATTTAGACAAGTTTGAGAGATTAAAATTAAAAGTTGCAATAGATATTGATATGCCAATTCCATTTGAAGAGCAAGATGTTATTTTATTAGGTGATGGGAAAACTCTATTCAAAGCAGATACACAGGGGGCAGTTTTGTTTAAAGCAGATGGAGAGGGTGAACTTGAACAACAGGCTTTTATCCTTGCAAAGATAAGAAAAATAGGGGCTACATTTGAATCAGGTGGCTCTACTATAATACCTATAGAATTGGAGGTTTAATATGGCAAATCATAAATATACACAGGGAACAAATGCAAGGGTTACTACTTCTGATTATGTTGATGAAATAAATATCATAAACGAATTAAGACAGATTGCAGAAGACCTTGCTATTATTGTAGGGCAAGTTAAACTCGGAGATGGAAACTATCCGGCAGACGGAACAGTCGGGACGGTTGCGACAAATGTAGTCAAAATGAATTATGACGCAGAGGCAGAGCCGACAGTTGACGATGATTCCGGTGAAGGTTATGCAAAAGGGAGCGAATGGATTTACGACGAAAGATTTTGGAAATGTGTAGACGCAACAGAAAGCGCCGCAGTTTGGAAAGAAGTTGAATGGGTGGAGGAGTTATCATAATGTGCATATTTTTAGGTGAAATAAAATGGCGAAGATGGATTCCAAACGAAGAATATCTGAATAAAATAAAAAACATTAATACAATAAAAATATTAGTTGATTTTATGAAAGATTTCGAATACACAAGCGATATATTGACTTTATTTGGGAGAGAAGTACCCTGGGATAGTTGGCAAATGCCGGATGTATCTATCAAAACAATGACCGGAGATTGCGAGGATTCAGGTTTATTGGCAATAGATATTCTGGGGAGAGTTATTAAAAGAACAGATTCAATGTTGATGATTACAGCGGGGTATTATAAAAAAGATGGTGAAACAAAAAGAAATGCTCATGCTGTTGTGGTAATTCCAAATAGTAAATTTGATGTTATTTCAAATAATAATTATTTTACCGGGTTTAAGACACTAAAAGATATAAGTTTAAAATGGTATCCGGAGGGAATTATATATCAAAAGAAATTTGATTGGCAAGGAAGGAGATTAGCATGAGGAACTTTCTTAAATGGGCAATCATAATAGGTTTTATTTTAGTAGCTTGGGTATATTTCACCGGTAGCGGGAATTGTCAGGAACTTTCAGAACAAGAAAAGCTATTAACAGAAATTAGCGTAGATGTGAAATATATCAAATCAAGTATTGGAGAATTAAAAGTTGATTTTAAGTCTATTCAATCAGACTTAACCAATTTGGAACACAGGGTTACGAATGTAGAACATAAAACCAATAATTTGGAAAATGTTATTTGCAATATCGAATCTATTAATAAATGGTTTTTGGGAATTTTAGCAGCAATAATAGGTGGTTTAGTTTTATATCAATATAAGAGAGCGAGTAATTTTAGGAAAGATGATAGAGCATAAATTAATTGAAATAATTGAATCTCTAAATAGAATAATGGGCAAGTGGGAAAAGCTGATTTTACGAAGAACAATATTAAATATATTTACGATTTTATTATTTATTCAGGTTATAGTAACTTTCGTCCTTTGGGTATTTGGGAGAGATGTGTGTAGCACGTGGTTGGG
>JAQTVP010000129.1 GCA_028707015.1 Dehalococcoidales bacterium
CACTGCTCCATAAGCTTAAAGTGCTTATCAAGCCAATCGGTTAAATACACATCTATAATATTCCTCTCTATTACTGCAAGAGGATCTTCATTCCATTTCTCTTTGAACGAACCGCGAAACTTCTTTTGGCCGCACCCTAACTCGTACCTAGCAATGAAATCTAACGTGCTCTCTTCCAAATCAGTATCTGATTTAGCCCTCATATTAAGGTAAAACTTTCTAACATCAAATATTTCTCTTCCAAGTATTTCAAATCTCTGGCTGTAAGTCTCAACTTCTTTAACAGGAGATAACAGATTGTGATCTAAATGGTTCTGCTTGAGCCTACTAGCAATGTACCTCATATCCCACAGTGGATTATAGCCACCTATATTATCAGGATCGCTTTCAACAACAAAAGTAACATAAAACCATAACATATCAGATTCATTTTCAAACCGATGCTCAACAATTTCATATTCAAATTTAAAATCTTCTGCTTCGGTGTAAATTTTTCCCTCTTCGTGTCTCATTTTGCTCTTTGCAAGTTCTTCTTTTATAAAAAGCACTATTCTCTCCTTTATATTTCCTAATTCAACCTTAGCAGTATGCATGACATGCATAATACCGGTTCGCTTATCGAGAACAGTCATACAGGTAATTTTTACCGGTGCCGAGCTTGGATTAGGTACTTTAAGACCAGCGCTAACCTCAATATCTATTACATGGTGGTACTGCCGTATTTCATATTCATCTACCGGCTGAATTCTCTTATTATTTAAGATACCACTCTTGATTTCGGCTATTGTTCTAAAACGAACTTCCGCGCTAATCTTATTCTCCCAAGTTCTAAATCCAAGTTCTCTGAGCTTGTAATCGCTACGATTTAGCGATATATCATCATTGTAGAATACCTTGGCAAGTTTTTCATTTGTCAATAAAGAGTAAAATTCTCCACGCTCTACCTTTCTTAGCCCATAATATATGGGCATATCATCTACCCTGTCGTCTTGAACATAGAAATAATTTAGAAATCCGGGTACTACAAAGTGTTTCTTCTTGAAATCCTTGTCTCTACCGAAAATATGGATGTATAGCCATCTCCGTTAGGAGATGGTGTTTTACATATATTATTCACTGTTACTGTATCGAGTACTTCACTCATCGATCACCATACCTTCTAGAAATCCTTTCATCTTCAAATCACGTATAATAGTCTCTTCGACGTATTTCTCGACAGATTTCCCTATCTGCTTTGACGCTAATTCTAGAGGGTAACGGTAATCATACAAAAATCTTGCCATGACCACATAACATTTCTCTGTCTTCTTCGTGGCAAATTTCTCTGGAGCGCTAATAGCCACATTATGCGAAACATCTCTCGCAATGTTGTCTAACTGTGTGATCGGAGTAGACTTGACAACCTCGTTAAGTTCACGCACTATTTCTGGGCGATTCTCTATCTCAGGAATGTTCTTAATAATCCTATTGACAGCAAGCTTCTTCCTGTTGCTCATTTCGTCCATGCCAAGCGTGTCTGCAATAACTTTCGGCACCTTATAGTCCCCAAGATAGTTGGAGACTGTCGACTGAGAAATGCTTAGAATTTCTGCTACTTTATCCTGATTTTTATGGATATCATACAGCTTCTTTATCGCGGATTCTTTGTCGCTGTAATCTACACTGTTATCATGGAATCCGCTAACAGCCGAATACACAAACTCTTCGTAGTCGTCTTTAAAGTCTCGCATAATACCGGGAATCAGATCGAACCCTAGGCTGTTGCTCGCCATGAAACGAATCTGCCCGTCAGATATGCCAAACTCCCTGTTAATATCTACCGGATTTTTCACTCCTTCTGATGCAATCGACAGTTTGAGGTTTTCTACCCTAGTGTCAATGTTAGTTTTCCTAATGTTGTTCTGGCTCACCTTCAGCATACTTGTAGGGTACAGAACAACACTAGTCATCAACTCCTCTTGCGTAAGACTTGTGTTATACATCTTGCATTTCAAAAATGACTTGTAAATTACTGTCATTGCTCCCACTCCGCAAAGGTAACATCTTCGTCCTCAGTTGAAACGGATCTATTGTAATCGAACAGGTTCTTAATCCGATACACCGAAACTTGAGGCGAAATAATTCCACTCCCTTTTGGGTATTCATTCTGCTTAGCACGACCAAACACACGTACCCTTGAGTTTTTCGTGGCATTGAAACGAATATTCTTATCTATGAATGCCGTTGCGCCAAATTCTCCGGGTGCCAACGAAACATCTTCAAACGTCACCCTCGTTGACCCACTACCATAAGTTTTCGGATCGATAAATTTAATATCTGCATCAAAAACAAAAATCTTATTGTAGTTCTTCTCGTACTTCTTCGCCCAATTCAAAAGCCCGTTCAGTGGAACAAACTCAAAGTTTTTCTTCAGTTCTTCCTCAGCGTCAACTGGCTTATCCAATGGAATGAACCCTGTACGATAGGTGTTTACGGACGAGTTGAGCGTATACGTTGTATTATCTGGATCCATAGCCTTGTTAATAGCTACAAACTTGCAGAGTGTATCAAGTTTCAAATGTACACGCTGTTCGTCGCCATCTCCAACACGAAGCATAGCGGCTTGCGGGCCTCGTAATGTTAGTACACACTTCCGAAACTCAGACTCGTCTGGTTGGCGCGCGATACCAAACAACTGCACTTGATAGTTGTGTTCTGGAATAGGCTTTCCAAACCCACTGTTCTTTTTCCCACTCGCAAAGTATTCTCGCGTATCCAAATACTCGCCTTTGTCATTCATCAAACCAGAGGGGCCGTGCGTTGCTACAAGCTTAGCAGCTGCATCATGAACATCCTTCGCAAAATCTCTTAGAGAAGAGACTGCATAAAAAATGCCCTCAAAGTCTAACACCTCAGCCTTTGGCTTAGAGTCTTTCCTAACGCTGAACGTCGACTTCAAATCGAGGATGGCTCGATTCCACCGCTCTTCCTCGCTAATATCGCCACCAATAGCCGAATAAAACAATTTCACTCTTTCTACAAGAAACTCGTAATCTTTCTCTACGATAGAGACCCACTGCTTTAACGTATTTGAAACCTTTGCCGGCAAGTTAATATTAGTCGTATCGATTGTTTTTTCTACAGTCGCTTCGGCAGAAACAACCTGCTCTGAGGGAGTTTTAGCCTCTGGCTTGGCATCTTCCTCTACAGTCGCATTCTCGCCTTCACCTAGTAATTCATTTAGCATTTCATCCACATCAAACTTTTCTTCAAACATAAGATCACCTATTCCTCCGATTTTATATTTATAAAATAAATAAAGGTTACTGGGTTATAAACTTTACCCAGTAACATGCGCTATCTCTTCTTTAGCCTCTAGCTCTTTCTCTTCGCGGATAATTGAAGTCTTTTCAGCGTTCAGATCAGACTGTAATTTAATCAATTTCTTCCTTCGCTCCAATTGGTCATGCTGCTTTCGATACTTTCGCTCCTCATATGTAATAAGCGAGTCCGACAGCAAAGACGAAGCGGTAGAAACTACAAACTTGATAACAGTCGGTGCAGCTATAAATCCAAACGAGACCATCATGGCTATTTGGAAATATGACGCTACGTTGTGGTCGATGAACATTCCCTGAAACCATGTGACAATCCATAGCTGGAACACATAGACTAGACCCCACACCACAAGCTGAAACACTTGCGCTCCGGGAAGCTCAAAATCATGGTACTTCATTCAATTCTATTCTCCTATTAATACGATATAAAATCTTTCTCGCATTAGTGACATCTCGTATGTCATTAATAAGATTTTCACCCTTAAGTACTGTTATAACCCTATTTATAGTTGCCGAACTATAACCGGTAAGATCACTTAAATCATTCGCCGTAACCATCTTATAATCCTTTATAATTTGGTATATTTCCTTTGATTTATCCGTATTTTTGCTTAAAGACAATATCATCAACCCTCTTTCTCCGTAAATCAATTTTTGCCTTACAATGAACTATTCGCTTTTTATATTTTTCCAACTTACATAATTTTAAACAGTCTGGATACCCGAAGTCTCCCATTGTAAGTTTGCATTGTTCATAACTTTCACTCGCTTTTTCCTTGGTACTCATAATCCATCAACTCTATAATGCTGTTTGCCACCGCTTCATTTATTACACTCCGCAATTCATCTTTAGTCGCATCAAAGGTCTTCCTCAAAGTACCATATTTTTTAATAATACTCTCTGATTTTTTAATTCCAACATTAGGAAAAGAGCATAATACAGATAACAAAATATCATCCGGTTCGCTTGGCTTTTTCTTAAATTTCAAAGGTCTGCATTTAGAGCCGGTAAACGTACAATTCTTATATAACGAATTGATAAAATCAGTGAGTTCTTCATCACTATCAAATCTCATTACAGGAACTCTGAATGAGAGTATCGACGATACCATTGCGCCAACAATTCGATTCTTTATAAAAACATCCTTCGCATTAATTCCAATAGGAAGCCTCCCTACAACAGCCAAAATAGATATGGCTGGCTGTTGCATCATCGCGTGAAGCTGATCAAACAACCTATTACTTGAAATGGAGGAGTAAAAATCGTTCATAGTCTTTCGCTCTATGCAAACACCAGAGATTCCTTCTTGCTTTTCATATGGAATCCAAATATCTCCGACATCCAATTTCGTTCTTTCTACTTGCAGTC
>JAQTVP010000130.1 GCA_028707015.1 Dehalococcoidales bacterium
AGGGCGTTATCAGCATTAACCTTACTATTGACAATTTTACCGGCACGATAATAGCCATCTACGCATATAAGAGTTTCAGACTCGCAGCCTAAAATTCTGTCTCTCAATGCTTCAGCACTAAATCCCCCGAAAACAACGCTGTGAATAGCGCCAATACGAGCACAGGCAAGAACAGCAATCGGTAATTCTAGAATCATGGGTAGATAAATAGTGACACGATCGCCTTTCTTTATACCGTGTTTTTTCAGCACATTAGCAAATTTATTTACTTCATAATACAATTGCTGGTAAGTGAGCGTCTTGGAATCACCAATATCTCCTTCCCAAATCAATGCTGCCTTATTTTTTCTCCAAGTGTTTATATGTCTATCAAGACAGTTGTATGAAACATTAAGCTGACCACCAATAAACCACTCATGCTTGCCTTCTTTAAAATCCTTAACAAGCACTTTGTCCCATTTCTTGTACCAGTCTAACTGCTCGGCTAGCTCTCCCCAGAACGCTTCAGGATCATCAATCGACTTTTGATAAATCTTTTTGTATTCATCTAAGCTTTTGATATAGGCTTTTTCGCTAAGCTCTTTTGGGGGATTAAAAACCCTCTTTTCATCCATCATAGAAGTTATTGTTTTTTTCTCTTCCATTAATACGCTAATACTCCTTTCATCTATTATTCTATAACATATTTGTGTCCATCCTATCATTCATACTACTTCACAAATTAATAGGATTCAGATAATATTTCACAACACTTACATAACTATCTAAAGTAGTACCTATGTAAAGGGCGCCATACGACCATTTATTTTATGCTACAGTCAATTCGTTGTCAAGCCAAACATGATATAATTTACTCTGCACACAGACTCATAGAGAAGAATCAATTCCTATAAAAAGACAAGGTATTTCGCGAAAGAGCACAATCGCTTGACCATATAATTAGCATTAGATATACTATTTACAGTTAATGCCGTACTGATATAATGCAAGTAGAATTTTATCCAGTATAACTCCCTTTAGAGTGCAATCTCTAAATGATAATCTAACAGCCAAATATTACCTGAAATACAATGGATTAGAATATAGGTAATGACAACAGGGCAAGTTAAAATGAATTATAGAGACTATCGCTCGGACAATGCACTACTTAGCATTGGTAAACTTCGTAAAATTTCTGGATAAACAAAGAATATTAATTTAAAAATATTTGTTAAGGTAGCTAATGAGCTTTGTAGCTACTTACAGTAGTAAGTGCAGTAAACTAAAAAAGGGAGGAGTTTAATGCACTTCATTATTCATAACAAACTCACCAATTTATTCCTTAAACAAAAGTTAATTTTAATATTTAAATAATAGAAGGTTTAAACTAATGGCAACAATAAGAGAACCAGCAATCTCAAGCCTAATGATTTCTCAAAAAGCTAATTTAAAGCCTATTACTGATATCGCTGCAAAGGCTGGTATTTTAAATGAAGAATTAGAGCTATATGGAAAATATATAGCCAAGATAGATTATGTCAAGGTTTTAGAAAGGTTACAGAACAAACCTGACGGCAAGATAATTTGTGTAACTGCAATGACCCCTACCCCTCTAGGTGAGGGTAAAACAGTTACTGCATTCGGCTTGGGACAAGCATTAAATCGTCAGGGAAAAAAGGTAATTAATACCTTTCGCGAGCCATCTAAGGGACCTACTTTTGGTATCAAAGGCGGAGGGACCGGAGGAGGCTACTCTCAAGCCCTGCCCATGGAGCAAATTAACCTCCATTTTACTGGTGATATCCATGCTGTAGAATCTGCTCAAAATCTTTGTGCAGCCGCCATAGATGCCAGTATCCTGCATGGTAATAAACTAAACATTAACCCTGCAAATGTAACATGGCGATATTGCGTTGATATAAATAGCCGTTCCTTAAGAACTATCAGTGTTGGGATAAAAGAAAAAGCTGATATCTTTCCCAGAGTAACCGGGTACGATATCACCGCTGCTACGGAAACAGCTGCTATTCATGCCCTGACCACGAATCTGCAAGATCTGAGGGAAAGGTTGGGACGAACAATTATTGGCTATAATTATGACAATAAACCAGTTACCTGCGAAGACCTGAAGGTTGCCGGAGCAATGACTGTATTACTTAAAGATGCCATAAAACCCAATATGGTCCAATCTACGGAGGGTCATCCTATGATATGCCATGGCTTTCCCTTTGCTAATGTAGCTCACGGCAATAATTCTGTTATAGCAGATATGACTGCCCTCAAGCTTGCTGATTATGTAGTTACTGAGAACGGCTTTGGTACAGATTGCGGTTTTTCCAAGATGATTGATGTTAAATGTCGGCAAAGTGGACTTAAGGTTGATTGTGCCGTTCTGGTCACAACAATCAGGGCGCTTAAGCAACATGGTGGTGCTTTTCATCTTCGCCCCGGAATTTCTTATTCCATAGTTAAAGAAGCAGCCGAAACTGAAAATCTACCAGCAATTGAAAAAGGTTTTGAAAATTTAGTCCGTAATATTGAGATTGTTAAAATGTATGGCATACCGGTAGTTGTTGCTATTAATAGATTCCCTACGGATACTGATACAGAACTGGAGCTGGTACGTATTAAAGCTCTGGAGGCTGGCGCCGATGGTGCCGCTATATCAGAATGCTGGGCTGAAGGAGGAAAAGGCGCTTTAAATCTCGCTACGGAAGTGACAAAAGCAATTGAGAAACCGCATAAAATGAATTTCCTTTTCGCTGATAATGCTTCTATCAAGGAAAAAATTGAAACTATCGCCACCAAGATTTATGGTGCCGATGGGGTAGATTATTCAGATGAAGCTGAAAAAAGAATAAAACTTTACACCGAATTAGGTCTCTCCTGGATGACGGTTAATATGGCAAAAACACATCTCTCGCTTTCCCACAACCCTAATTGGCTAGGTGTACCCAAAAATTACAAACTCCCGGTCCGTGATATACGGGCTTCAGTGGGAGCTGGTTTCTTTTATCCTATCTGTGGCACGCTCTCAACTATGCCCGGTCTTTCTTCAAGACCATCCTTCATGGATGTAGATATTGAAACTGATACTGGATTAACTAAAGGACTATTCTAAAAAAATAAATCCAGATTAAAGCGGAAAAAATAACAATGACCAATTCAGCCAACTTAAAAAGAAAAATCCACTTTGAACCCGATAATTTGGATATTATTGTGAACCAAGGTGCCAATCTTTTACAGGCAGCCATAGATGCCGGGGTGCATATTAATGCTTCGTGTGGCGGTACTGGAGTTTGCAGCAGCTGCAAGGTATTAATCAAAAATGGCAAGGTAGATAGCATCAAAACTATAAATATTTCCCAGGAAGAATATGAACATGGTCTCAGGCAAGCCTGCCAAAGCCATATAATTACTGACCTTAATGTTTATATTCCGATAGAATCAAGACTAGAGAAAACAATACTATCCCACGAAAGTATAAGGATACCCGCAGCTTTAGCCACCGGGTGGGCATTCAAGCCGCCGGTTAACAAATACTATATTAATCTACCACCACCAACCATGGAGGATAATATTAGTGACCTATCCCGGCTTCTAAGAGGCTTAAAACAGCAATGTGCTCTGGATAATGTTTCAACAGAATTCCCTATAATTAAAAAAATAACCAGGATTTTACGGGATGGTGATTGGAATGTCACCGTTACCACCATGTCAGATGATGAGCAAAGATTGGTGATAACAAACATTGAACCCGGAGATACCAGGGAAAAACATTACTCTCTAGCCTTTGACATTGGAACCACCGCTATCCGCGGTGAACTCCTGGATTTAAATAGAGGAGAAATTCTGGCACAAGGTTCTGATTATAATGGGCAAATACGCTACGGCGAAGATGTTATTACCCGCATTGTTTCTTCCCAGAAAACGAATGGGCTCCAAAAATTACAGCAGGCAGTGGTAGCTACCCTTAATAAGCTCATCCGGCAGCTATTAGCCCAAAGCCAAATTGATGCAGACCATCTTGGTTATATGGTCATTGCCGCTAATACAACAATGAGCCAACTTTTACTGGGACTCGATCCTAAATATATAAGATTAGCCCCTTACACACCAACAGCTGATTTCTTGCCTGTAATAAAGGCAAAACATCTGGGCATCGAAGTCGGCGAACATGTCCACCTTTATATTCTCCCTTCAGTAGCCAGTTATGTTGGAGGTGATATTGTTTCCGGGATTGTAGGATCAGGTATATATCAAAGTAAGAAATTAACCTACTATATTGATATAGGCACAAATGGCGAGATAGTAGTTGGAAATTCAGACTGGATGGTAACTGCCTCCTGCTCCGCCGGCCCTGCCTTTGAGGGTGGCGGGATAAAACATGGTATTATCGCCACTGCCGGCGCTATAGAGAGTTTCAGCATCAATCCTTCAACTCTTGAACCATTAATCGGCACTATAGCCGAAAAAAAACCAAAAGGAATCTGTGGCTCAGGATTAATAAACATTATCGCCGGATTACTTGAGGCCGGGATTATCACTCCAAACGGAAAATTTATTACCGGGCTGCCCACTAATAGAATTAGAAAAGGCACAGATGGCTATGAGTATGTCCTGTCTTGGGCAAAAGAAACTCAAATTGGCAAAGATATTGTTATTACCGAGGTAGATA
>JAQTVP010000131.1 GCA_028707015.1 Dehalococcoidales bacterium
AAACCAAGGCAGGGGAAAAGCTCGGCAGATGAATTATCATAGGGGTCTCGCCAGCGCACCCATTCTTTTGCCAGCATAATTGCTCCTGCTGAGGCCCCGAAGAATAGTTTACCCTGTTGAAACAACTCGGCCAGGAAATTAACCATATTTCTTTGGTTTAGTAAGTCCATACCTCTATCCACATCCCCTCCACTGATAAAAATAATGTCCGCTGATCTCAGTATGTCCTTCGCTTTTTTCAGGTTTGCCGTCTTGGGGGCAATTATAGCATGGGTAACTACACAAGCTCCTGCCCCTCGAAAAGTTTCCGCCATACGGTTGAAAAAACTGTCATCATCATCGTTAGCTGTGCCTATATAGGCTATTGTCGGTGATGTTTTACCGCTTTCTTTGAAAACTGCCTGAAGTAAAGGATCAGGTGACTTGAGGTTTCTTAACCTTCCACTGGCTAGCAGATATACAGGTTTCTTACCGCCTATCATTTACTAACCTCAAATCACAATTGATTTCCTTTAGCAACGTATGTTTCATCCAAGTAATTCTCCACATCTATGGGGAAGAGAGCCTTGGCAATAGAGTATTTCCCTGAATCCTCTGGGGAGAGAGCATCTTCGTAAATGACTGACACTTTAGCTTCTTCGCCGTAGAGTTTTTTAAGTACTTTAGAAGCTTCTTTGGTGAGGCTGTTTTTATCTAGTCGCCTGCTCACCAGATGTAAATCATACACTTTCTTAGATGCTTGTTCCAGCTGGTACTCATCAATACCATCCAAAACGCTTAAAGCTTCATCCAGTTCACGTAAAGTTACGAGCTTACACTTGCAGGTAAGAGTTAAACTTATTGCCCTGCCCTCAATTGCTGAGAGAATGATGCCTGAGTTTCGGCCGCACGGACAACTGCCTTCTTCGTCGACACGAACTAAATCTCTTACATCGAAGCGTAGTATATAGTACCAAGGATTATTAAAAGTAGTCACCAGAATTCTACCCACGAAAGGACCGCCGTGTTCTGGTTTCAAGGGTTGAAAATCCACGCGACAAAACTTGCTATTTTGATGAAATTTTCCCTTCTCACATTGCATAAACACGTATCCGGTTTCGGTTGAACCATATGAGCTGGCCATTGGCACATTAAAAACCTGACGAATTTGCCTGTAATGCAATTGAGTTGGGTATTCATAAGTATAAACAATCATCCCTGGCTGAAAGACCTTTATTTTATGGTTCGCAATATAACGACATAACTTTGCCAGCAAAGAAGGGTTAACCTCTAAGACTACCGGCTTAAAGATTCCCAGCTCACTAATCATCCGATCCATATGTTCTGAGGACCATTTTGCTGGGTCCGTCTTCTCATTAAGATAAAGAAATCGAGCTAAGCGTCTTTTCTCCATAGATAGGTCAATGTCATCTGAAATAAAACCCACATTAAGCGGGTTAGCCAGAATCGCCTCAGAATGATTCCCTGTTGCCAGCTTGGTGGCATGTGAGTTAAGCTTCCAAGAAGCTTGTTCCGAGGCATCCCACCACTCTTGGTTCCAGACATTGGTTACACTGGTATCACTCGAGCCACTGGTGCTTGCTAGCCCGATTTCTCTGCTTTCTAAAGCATGCCTCACATCGCGGCCTACTGGCACTAGACCATCAGGAAAATTATTACGGATATCTAGCTTGGTGAAAGCTGGCATTGCATTATAACGCATGTTGATAGGATAAGCTCTACCCGGGTCATAAGTTTGCCATGACCGATAAGCAGTAACCTGGTTGAGCGCGGTCTCTAGGACATCCAGAGATCGACTGTGATAGCTCGGAGAAAACTCCCAATTAAAATACACTGTCCAATCCTTCCTCTTAGAGTAAGTCTATGTTATATAAACATAGGAGTTGTAAACACTCCTTCTAAAATATAGCATAAAACCGTTGAGCTAAGAAGGGATGCAAGAGTCAATATCAGGTGGAAATACTAAAAGCCAACTTAAAAGTTCTACTTATTGTACGGTAGTACCCACTTCTTACCATTAAAAGATGGTAAAATCCACCACTCACCTATAGCTTAACACTTCTCAAAGTGCTAAAAAAGAAAAGAGGCATAAATGTTCCGAGAATTGTTAAGTAATATTCTGAGTATCTGAGTCATTGGTTTTTACTATTATATACTAACTATATAGTTTTTTTAACGTTATAAAGAATAGATTATAATATGGTAGGAGGAACTTTTGATTAAAAAGATTCCATTTATAGTAATTACCATTAGCATGATGGTTCTCTCTGTAACTGCCTGTAGCAGTTCAGAGGAAGGTCCAGATGTCCAATCACAAGAAGATGCTCAACAACAAGCTCTTGAATATTTAACAAATAGTCCCACATTTAAATTTGACGGTATACAGGGAAGTATAGAAATCACTGATGCTGTTCCTCTTTCAATATCAATTAGCTGGACTTTCATATACGAATTTGAGAGTGCTCACGCCGGGTACGGCAATCGGGAGGGTCGGATACTGGCTCAGGTGATTACGCCCCATACGGCATATATTACGGTACAGCAGGGGGAAATAACTACCGCTCAACTAGATAATACCTGGGATATACTGAAGCAAAGAGAGCTTAAGGGACGAGACTATCCAGATGGCTTAGAAGTAAGTGGAGAATCGGATATTAAGGGTACCATCACGGAAATATCCTACGTGGATAACGCGTTGATGGACGGATCTTTGCTGGTTGAATTGAAGGAATGGAATGCTACTTCAGATAAATTCTATATAGCGGTACAAACTGGCACTCCGCTCTATAACTATAATAATAATGAACTTAAACGAATAACATTTGGAGATTTTCAGATTGGACAGATTGTGGAAGTATGGTTTGACGGCCCTGTCGCAGAATCCTATCCCGCTCAGGCAAAAGCAAAACAGATTCTCTTAAGATGAACTCTAAGTAAAATCCAAGGTGAAGGATCTTGAAAATCAATCACCCAAATTAGTAGGATTTTCATATTCAAAGCTATTGGATGAGTAAACAATGAAGAAGCTAAATCTATTATTGGGGATTGTACTTATTAGTCTGATGACCATTATTGCTGACGCCTGTACTGGGCAACCGTCCGAACCTTCGGTTACTTATTCTGTGCCTGAATTAAAATTCATTTTGCTTGGTAATTTTGATAATGTGTTTTACGTTGACCCTGATTACTACCCTATCGCCCACGAAGGACAAGAAGAACAGAACGCTCTGGGACAGTATGCCAAAATTAAGGCAGATAATGCCGAATTCATAGCTATTATTGATCACCTTGAACTACCTGCTAAGGAAGAGTATTCCGCAGAAGAAAAATTACTTATTTACCGTGAGCACAAAATACTCACCCATGCCGTAAAGTTAACCATCACTGGAGATAAATATAACTTTTCCCTACGTGTGGAAGAAGGGCAAGGCGAACTTATTGAAGGGACAATTACAAAATCAGGTGAAATAAAAATACTGAAAAGAGAGGATAGTTTTAACACATATCCTATCTGCTTGGCGAAAGGTACGCATATAGAGACATCATTAGGACTGGTATTAGTGGAGCTGGTGCATAAAGGAATGCTCGTCTGGACGGTAGACAATTCGGGAGATCGTGTTTTAGCCCCGGTAATAAAAATCGCGAATACGCCTGTACCATCTTCATTCAGCGTAGTAAAGGTGGAATTGAGTGATACCCGTACCATTACCGCTTCACAAAATCACCCAACTGCTGATAATAAAGCTTTGGGTGATTATGAGGTGGGAAATACTCTAGATGGCGCGCAGGTATTCTCAATAGAATACCTGCCTTATACTGACAAGGCTACGTATGATATTCTACCAGCCGGTGACACTGGTCTATATTGGGCTGACGGTATACTACTCAAAAGTACGCTCAACCCAATAAAAATAGACAAGAACAAGCACCATAATTGAGAGGCTATATCCCCCATTTCGGAAGTATACAGCCTTCTTGCACTTCTACGAAAACCTTAATCTACTTTTTTATGACATTGTGTAAAATAATTGTACCAAGCTACCACTACACTAACATTGGAAAAAACTGAACACCATGGGAAGCTACACGTGCTCATTAGTGCAGAAATACGCGAACACAAATTAGCTTACCAAACACTTTTATTAGTATGAGTTGACGGGTAAGAGAGAGTACGTGAGTACTTGAGTCAGCTTAAAATTCATCAACATAGTATAGTCTGGAGAATCGTATGGCACTCTAACTTTTAATTTTATATACCAAGACGAGAACCAAATAAAATCTTGATAAGATAAATTATACCAGGCGATAGAATGGTGACAGCTAATCGACGAATTATACCTGCGTTATAAGGCCATTCTATAATTTCTTGAACTTGTTTTTCATATATACCCCATGTAACGACAGCGGAGTATATTCTTTCCATTCCGCCTTCTAAACCATGTGATGCTTGCTGTTTCAAATTACAACGAGCATTTTCTAGGTTTCTTCGCACTATTTCTAACTCGTGTCTCTTTACTCTAACTATTGCATTGTGAGTTGACCACATGGAGATGAAGAATAGCAGTATAGTTACACAGACCAAAATCGAGTA
>JAQTVP010000132.1 GCA_028707015.1 Dehalococcoidales bacterium
CTCACATCTTCTTCAGTAATCGTACCATCGAAATCACTCTGAATCAGAATTTTATCCGTTTCAAACTTGCTCACTGGTATCTGATGCTCCTTCATCACTAGCTTTAGGTTCAACTTTATGCAGCTTGTCCTGATTTTCAATATAATCTATATACAAAATACCATTAAGATGATCCAGTTCATGTTCTAAAGCTTCAGCTAAAAGCCCCGCAGCTTTAATTCTAATTGCTTTTCCTTGCCGATCTTCCCCCTTGACAGTAACCGAAACCGACCGTTTTATCTCACCCACATAACCCGGAATGCTAAGGCAGCCTTCGGTAACTTCACGCTCCCCGGTTCTTTTTACCATTTTCGGATTTATAATTACCAGCGGCTCTTCTTCTGGCATTATTATTACTACAATTCGCAGAGATACCCCCACCTGAGGAGCAGCCAACCCAACACCTTGCTCTTGCTGCAGAGTTTCTATCATATCGCTAACAAGTTGCTGGATTGCGTTACTGATAACGGGCACTCTTTTAGCTTTTTTTCTCAGTACTGGATCAGAGATATAACGCATTTCACGAATTGCCATTACAACTATTATCCTTTTCTATATTACCTCATAATATAAAGGTTATAATTAACCAAATCATCCTGAAACAATGTTACCATAGATATACGACCACAGCCAATTATGTTGATATTATTGATGATTATTTACTATTTAATGATTAAGCAAAATACATTATAATAAGTAAGTTCCGCAATTCAGTAAATGGATTAAGGAACTTAAATTATTAGGAGAAGGCCATGCAAGACATTTTCACCAAAGACTTTCAGCCAAAAAATATAATTGATAATCCTTCTGAGGATAAACTTAGAGAGTGGGCACTGGGGCAGGGAGGGATTATTACTGAGTTTGGTAACCTTTCTGTGGTTACCTCAGTACGAAATCGAATTGCCAAATTTACTGAGATAGTAATGGGTGATTTTAAACCAGATGATATAGAACTGATACGCAAGGTTTTAGAATATTTAAAAACCAAAGAGATGATACAAATTGACCGGGTAATGTGCCATACTCCTGGGTTTAAAAGAAACTGCCGCCTGTACGTTACTGCTGATTATCCCAGATTACCTTTAATGTGGGGTAATACACTTTTCCCTTCGGAAGGTGGCGAGCCTGATTTCATAGCTATCACTGTTCCTGAGTGGCAAGAAAAGAAAACACTGGTTGTTCCAGAATTAGGTTTAACACTGATTCTCGGAAGTGATTACAAAGGTGAGAATAAAAAAGCAATGCTTCGCCAGGTAATGTATTGGGCTAAACAGCAGGGAAATCTTGGCCTCCATGCCGCTAGTAAAATTATACGAGTACATCAGGATGGGGAATTAAAGGATTTTGGTTTTCTTCTCTTTGGTCTCAGCGGCACCGGGAAAACCACTCTTTCCTGTCACTCTCACTGGCTACGATATCCAGAGAGAGTAATGATTCGCCAGGATGATGTGGTAATACTGAAAGCTAATGGTGAGGCAATCGGTACTGAGGAATCCTTCTATATGAAAACGGAAGGTTTAGATGCCAACTCACAGCCCTTTCTCTACGCCGCAGCAATAAGCCCCAGATCAATATTAGAAAATGTTCATGTTGACTCTGAAACAGGTAAGGTAGATTTTTTTGATACTACATTAACTTCTAACGGCCGGGCAATGGTTAAAAGACAGGACATTGCTTTTACTGATAAAGATATTGATTTGAAAAAAGTAAATTTCATCGTATTTATCAACAGGCGTTACGATATTCTCCCCCCGGTAGTTCGGCTGTCACCAGAATGGGCGGCTGCTGCCTTTATGCTCGGTGAATCAATAGAAACCTCAGCCGGAGATCCTACTCAAGCTGGCAAACAACTAAGAGTCGTTGGTACTAATCCTTTTATTGTAGGCTCTAAAGATGAAGAGGGTAATATTTTCCTAGATATTCTGAAGAATAATCCCGATATACAGTGTTTCATTCTAAATACCGGAAGGGTCGGCGGAACAGAGAGCGGACGTAAGATAACAGTAAGAGATTCAGTGAAAATAATGGAAATGATAGCCCGTAATAAGATTGTCTGGGAGAAGGACAATTTCTGGGGATATGATGTGCCAGTTGAAATACCTGGCTTAGACCTTAGCCAATTTAATCTAAATGATTACTACACAGAAGAGCAAATACGTGAACTATCAGAAGATTTGAAACTAGAGAGATTAGAATGGCTTTCCCAGTTCCATACTCTTAATCAGGATATTATTGATGCAATTAAACCGTAATTAATATATCTTGTATTTCAATTTTTAAGCACTCAACCTAGTGATACGTATAGTTTTAGGTTTAACAGAAAAGTGTGTAACCAGTTAATTGTCCCTTTCGATTAGATTTCCTATTATTACAGAAATACAAGCAGTCTCTAATGAATTCATTAGAGACTGCTTTATCATTTCAATCTTTACAATTAATCTATAGCAGGTACCTTTATCAATAGTTATACTACTCTATTAACTATTCCAGACTAATATGAACCGATCGGCAATACCCAGCGGCCATATTTAGATTGTAAAACTACTGCTGCTGAACCATAAGCTGCCGCAGCTCCACAAATTAATCCTTCTATTCCCGGTACTATCGCTGGTATTGCATCAAAGAAATGTGCCGCCAGAAGGAAAAACAGCAAGGTTAATGTTGAAAATACGAAGACATGCATACGGGACATTTTAAAGGTTCCAATAGTCATAAAAGCAGTAAAGATACCCCAGAATATAAATGTCCAAGCTAACCCGGCGCTATCTAACTCTACCACACCAGTCCACTCCAAAAGGAACGCTAAACTAAGACCAATCCAAAATAAACCGTAAGAAGTAAAAGCAGTTAGCCCAAATGTGTCACCACGGCGACCATCAATTATACCGGCGATAACCTGAGCTACTCCTCCCCAAAAGAAACCAAATATCAGAGGCAGGGTGCCTTCAATCAAACCAATATTATGTATCTGCAATAGCATCGTATTAAACCCAAAGCCGGCTAAACCTAATGCGCCCGGATTAGCCCATTGTATTTCCTCTTTTACCATTAAATATTCTCCTTTCTTCAAATAGCAGAAAACTATAGAGTTTAACTCTATAGTTTTCTGTTTCTAAAAAAGCAGTATGCTTAATTTATTTACTGCCTTCCTTGTACCAAAATATCAACAACTGACGGATCAGCTAATGTTGAGATATCACCAAGATTTTTCACATCACCTGAACCAATCTTAGTAAGAATTCTTCTCATAATCTTACCACTTCTAGTCTTGGGTAAGGCATCAGCGTACTGGATCACATCCGGACTGGCAATAGGACCAATCTCTTTACGTACATGAGCTACAAGCTCTTTTTTAAGCTCATCAGTTTTCTCAACACCAACTTTCAGAGTAACAAAGGCATATATGCCTTGACCTTTAATTTCATGGGGGAAACCAACAACAGCTGCTTCGGCTACTGATTTGTGCGATACCAGAGCACTCTCAACCTCAGCCGTTCCCATACGGTGACCTGACACATTAATAACATCATCTATTCGTCCCATCAGCCAGTAGTATCCATCTTCATCTTTCCTGGCGCCATCTCCCGCAGTATACACACCGGGATATTGAACGAAATAAGTGTTCTTAAATCTTTCCGGGTCGCCATAAACTCGCCGCATCAATCCAGGCCATGGCTGTTTAATTGCCAGATAACCACCTTCATTAACACCCGCTTCTGACCCATCTTCTCTAAGAATAACCGGCTCTACACCAGGGAATGGGACCGTAGCTGATCCTGGTTTAATAGGAACAGCCCCCGGTAAAGGAGTAATGAGAATACCACCAGTCTCTGTCTGCCACCAGGTATCTACAATCGGGCATTTTCCTTTGCCGATAACATTGTAATACCACATCCATGCTTCCGGATTAATTGGCTCACCAACTGTACCAAGTATGCGTAAAGAACTTAAATCATGCTTATTAGGCCAATCATCTCCATCTCTCATGATGGCACGTAGCGCTGTTGGAGCAGTATAGAAAACATTTACCTTGTATTTTTCTACAATATCCCAGAATCTATCTGGTTTAGGATATGTCGGAACACCTTCAAACATAACACCAGTAGCACCAAAAGCTAAAGGTCCGTAAACAATATAGCTGTGTCCCGTAACCCAACCAATGTCAGCAGTACACCACCAGGTATCCTCATCTTTAATATCGAATATCCATTTAAACGTCTGATAGCAATACAGCAAATAACCCGCCTGGGTATGGAGAACACCTTTGGGCTTGCCAGTACTACCACTAGTATAAAGAATAAAGAGAGGATCCTCAGAATCCATTACTTCAGGTTCACAATATGCTGTAATATCCTCAGCTACCATTTCATCATGCCACCAGTAGTCACGCCCCGCTTCCATATCTACTTCATTACCAGCTCTTTTAACTACAATTTCCGTTTTTACATCAGGGCCTGCCTTGAGGGCGTTATCAGCATTAACCTTATTATTGACAATTTTACCGGCACGATAATAGCCACCT
>JAQTVP010000133.1 GCA_028707015.1 Dehalococcoidales bacterium
CGTGGGTGCCCATGGCCCTGAGCATTACTGGGAAGCTATTGACTCTTATTTCAGGTCTATAACTAAGCGCTATGTGCTTGGGTATCGCTTGGAGTTTTGGCCTAGAACAGAAGCGGAAATAAGAGATATGATGACTAGGGCGGGTTTAGCCGCGATTCGAACCGGAAGGGTAATCTGGCGTAATAATTTTCCAACTGGGGGTGAGGCGTTCGATTTCTTTGCGGCTATCTCATCATCATTTTGGTACTCAAAGTTTCCAGAAAACAAGCGTCAATTAGATTCCCAGAAAGTTCGTGATTACTTTATAAAAAATAAGATAAATCAGGTTACGGATGACATTATCCTGGGATATGGGTGCAAACCGTAAATAATATTATTGTACAACGTACCGGTTTTGTTCATTTAATAAAATACTCACAGCTTTTGCCCCATTCAGCGAATCATAACACAAGACAATAAAACATTCCTATGTTTACCCAGTGTTGGCCAATTATCCTAGCGATTTGTTCTGTTTATTAAAGCTAGTGGTATGTGAATTGTATTATTCAGGCATTAGATATAGAATATTGGTAAATAGGGAAGAGGAAAAAATCTATATATCCAATGAGTGCTGAATTAGAAGGCATTCTCCGATTAGATAAATCACATATTAATTCTGCTGTCAATGTACTTACGGCAGCATTCCAAAATTACTCGCTTCTTAATTATTACTATCCAGACGAAAAAACAAAAAAGATAATAGCTCATTATTTCGTTTCTTTAACTGTTTTTAGCGGTTTTCGTTACGGAGAAGTATATGCCACGTCTCCCAATCTTGAGGGAATTGCAGTCTGGATACCCTCTGATAAATATCCCATAACCTTTTTCAGGTTATTGCGCTCAGTACCCTTATCCGTCATATTTGGTTTAGGTAGGTATGGAGGCAATAAAATGAGATACTTGGGGGAGCACCTTGATGCAGCTCATCAGCATTTGGCTCCTTTCCCGCACTGGTTTCTGCAGATGGTTGGAGTAGAACCCCGGTTTCAAGGTAAAGGCTATGCCAGTAAGTTACTAAGGCCGATGCTTTCCAGAACAGATGAAGAAGGTCTACCATGTTATCTGGATACACTAGATGAACATAATGCCCTGCTTTATGAGCACTTAGGTTTTAAGGTAGTCGATAAAGCTATTGTTCCCGAGACTAACCTGACTTATTGGGCTATGCTGAGAGAAAAAACTAGTTAATTATAACAAAAATTTTGCTTTATCATTTATTTATTACCAATTTGGTCTTAATATCGATATAGCATATGATGATTGCACATATGACTGGATAAGCGGAGATGAAGCCGAGAATATTCTGCCGTGACAATATATGTTGACTATCAAGACTCCATGTAAATAGCAGAAAATAGTTGAAAAGAGAAAGGGCGTATACCTCTTTTCTCCTTTCAATTGACGCCTATTAATAAATTATGTAACATAGACGCTAAGTGAGTAATGTAAAATTTCAAATATTCGTATCATCAACTTATACTGACCTTATCGATGAGAGACAAGCGGCTGTTGAAGCAATTTTAAAAGCCGGACATATTCCAGCTGGAATGGAACTTTTTGCCGCTGGTAACGAATCACAATTAGATACTATCAAGAGATGGATTGATTCCTCTGATATATACATGCTAATTCTCGGTACGAGATATGGAAGTTTGGAACCAAAAACAGGGTTCAGTTATATTGAACTTGAATATGAGTACGCAGTTTCTGTAAATAAACCTTTATTTGCAGTAGTAACAAGAAAAACTTCTCCTATAGACTATCCAGATAAATATGCCTTATTAAAAGAAAAAGTACTCAGTAAGACGTGCTCATTTTTTGAGGATTCCAAAGATATTAAATTATCAATTCATGAATCTATTCAAGATATGCAGAACAGGTTAAAACTCAACGGTTGGATTTCAGCTTCTGAAATACCAAATACAAAACATCTAATCGACGAAATAAATCGCCTTCAGGGTCAGAACACTTCTTTAGTATAAAAGAGCCACTTATAACTGGTATAACAAACCAACGCGGTATGGGGGAGCAAGAAAGAGTAATTTATTACGATATTTGTCCCAAGTTACAAATTCACGGACTAGTTATTAATGAAAGGGTTCCTAGCGTCCAGTGGGGACGTTTTTCCTTAACCCAAAAAGGTACTGACTTCCTTGCCTATATTGAAAGAGCAGAATTAATACAAATCCCAGCAGCTAAAAAAGGGAAGTAATTCTCATTATTTCAACCTATAATTTAACGGTTTTCTTCCCATATCTTTTCATTTACAATTTTATTTTGGCTTTTCCGCCGTCCTGTTAGTAGTCTAGGACATAGGGATGTCTGTTCCCCTGACATATAAATATTCTTAATAATTAGTTAATATATTATTGTATCAGTACCATCTTTCGATAAGATGTATTGCGGTCGCCTTGAAGCTGGCATTGATTCTTTTACCAATTTTAAATTCTAATTCCTCGGCTGAATTTCTGGTTACTACTCCCAGCAGAGGAAAACCGCAGTCAATTTCAATTCTCACCAGTGTTCCCAAGGGAGTCATTCTCTTTATCGTGCCATCTAAACTGTTGCGGGCGCTGCTCTTTTCTTTTGAAAAGGCAAAGGTGATATCTTCGGGGCGGATAAGTACGTAAACCTTCTCCCCAACCATGCGGTGGGAAACTACCTGTAGAGAATGGCTATTTACCTTGACGGTCAGCAGTTCACTATCTCGTTCAGTGACCACACCGGGCAGGATATTCTCAATACCGATAAATTCAGCAACATCCAGACTTTGCGGTAGGCAGAAGATATCATTTGGGCTGCCCACTTGCATAACGCGGTTATCAAGCAGGACCCCGATGCGATTTGCCAGGCGTTGCCCCTGAGACATATCATGGGTAGCCATTACTAATGCTGTCTTTTTTTCCTGTTTGATATTAGCTAGTATTTCCTCTATTTTTAATGTGGTATTCGGGTCAAGGTTGGCGGTGGGTTCATCAAGAAACATTACTTCGGGTTCAGTAACCAGCGCGCGAGCGATGGCGACCCGCTGTGTTTCCCCTCCGGAGAGTGTTTTTGCATTTCTAGCCTGGTATTCGTTCATACCTACCAGTGCCAGAGCGTTGTTGATTTTCTGTTCGATAACATTACTCTTTTCGTTTCTCCATTTCAATCCGCAGGCAATATTATCATAGACACTCATATCAAAAACGATTGGTTTTTGTTGTACCAGAGACAAACGGCGTCTGACCTCAAAGCGTTGTTGTTTATTGTGGGTAACATCAATCCCGTCAAAGTGAATGTTGCCTGAGGTTGGTTCCTCTAATAGGTCAAGGAGCCTTATCAGAGTTGTTTTGCCGGTGCCGGTGGGTCCAATCAGAGCGAAAGCTTCCCCTCGTTCAATCTTAAGGTCAATCTCTTTCAGGATACATTGTCCGTCATATTCTTTAGTTAGTTTGGTAACATTAATTAAAGTCATATATTTTACCTATGCTGAAGCTGATTAAAAGCGATATTTACTAACAGTGCCAGAAAAATAAGAATCATGCCCAAAGCTAATGATAATTCCAGATTGCCCTTGGATGTTTCCAGAGAAATTGCGGTAGTTATTGTCCGGGTAAAACCTTTAATATTTCCTCCAATCATCAGGGAAAGACCTACCTCGGAAACAGCGCGGCTAAATCCCATAATCACTGCTGATATTATTGCGTATCTTGCCTCGCGGAGAACCAGAATCATTTTCTGCAGTCTGTTGGCACCGAGCGAGACCGCAGTTTCGGCGATACCTTTGTCCACCCCACTTAGGGCGGAAACCGTGAGTCCGGTTATTACCGGCGTTATCAGAATTACTTGTCCGATTATCACAGCTATTGGGGTAAACATAATTCCGAGTGACCCCAGTGGCCCGGCACGGGAAATAAAGACAAAAACAAAAAGCCCGACAGCCACAGTGGGTACACTATAAAGAGTTTGCAGAATGTTTATGAGTAATCTTTTCCCATAGAACTTGTTGAAATGGATGATGCTGCCCAGTGGTAAACAAACTATAGTGGCTAATATACAGGAGGTCGCTGCAATCCACAGCGACCTCCCCGCTATTTGTATTACTTCCGGATCCAGAGATATTATCAGTTGTAGAGCTTTAATTAGCCCTTGCCACAAGTTTTCCAATAGATTTTAACCACCGTTTTTATTATGGTGTTGGTTCATTACCGGCACAAGGTGTGAATAATTGCATTCCATATTCTTCGACTCCGTATTTACCGATAAGTTCCTGTATTTCAGGTAATGTTAAAAAGTCCACCAGGTTATTCGCCATTACGGCGTTTATGTTAGTATTTGTTTCCGGGTTACCGGCAATTACGGAATAGACATTAAGGAGAATGCTTCCTTCATCAACTATTGGTGCTAGTGAAGTATTTCCCTGGTATGTCAGGAAAGTTCCCATATCAGTCAGTGTATAGCCCTGCATTTCATTAGTCATCAGAAGTGTCGGCCCCATACCGGAACCGGCTTCTACATACCAGCTGCCTGATTCA
>JAQTVP010000134.1 GCA_028707015.1 Dehalococcoidales bacterium
CATTTTTTTAAGCATATTATTTTTTATTAACCTTATATTGTTATACCATCTTACTAACAATAAAGATAGCTGTGAAGTGTTATTTGGTAATACCCATTTGAATCAGGTAATGTTATGAGTTAATAAATCCCTTGATTTATAAATTACCAAAGCGTCTTTGCCTTCGGCTGTAAGTAACTAGTGCTTTCTCGACCTCTTTTTGGTTGAAGTCGGGCCATAAAACCTTGGTGAAGTAATATTCACTATAAGCTGATTGCCAGATTAAAAAATTACTGGTGCGGAATTCACCGCTGGTACGAATGACTAAATCAACATCAGGTAAACCGGCAGTATAAAGATAATCATTAAATGTTTTTTCATCTATTTGTTGAATTGGAGCACCAGTAGTTACAATACGGCGTACCGCATCTAAAATCTCGAGACGCCCGCCATAATTTAGGGCAAGATTAAGGGTCATCCCGGAGTTATTCTTCGTTAGTGCTGTAGAATTGTTTATTGCAAGTTGCAGGCTTTGTGGAAGTTCTTCGAGGCGGCCAATATGGCGTAGTTTAATATTATTTTCATGGAGTTCAGGGGTATATTTATCTAGAGATTTTTCAAAAAGCTGGAAAAGACCCTTAACCTCGCCTTCGGGGCGATTCCAATTTTCCGTAGAGAAGCTGTAAAGTGTTAAGTATTTTACAGGGTATTGATTAAGATATCTGACTATTGGGCGTATATTTTCCGCTCCTGCCTGGTGTCCTGCCAGTCGGGGTAAACCTTGTTGCTGAGCCCATCTACCATTACCGTCCATGATAATAGCTATATGGTTTGGTAATTGAGCAATCTTTTTCATAGTTGACAGTGTCGTTATGTTTATGCCAGTCAATATTATTGATTGGTAACAGGGTCCGTTAACCTTATGCTAGATATTCATTAGTTCTATTTCTTTATCCTGGCCTTTTTTTTCAGTAATAGCAGTGAAACTGTTAGTAATTTTTTGTAACTGATCAAGTGTCCGTTTGCTTTCATCCTGTGATATTTCTTTATCTTTCTCCAGTTTCTTGATATCGCCCATAGCTTCGTGTCTCAGGTTTCGTATTGCTATTTTCCCATCTTCAACCTTTTTCCGAACTAACTTAACCAGTTCCTGCCGCCTTTCTTCAGTAAGTGGCGGAATATTAAGCCTGATTACATTCCCGTCATTAGTCGGGTTTATCCCCAGGTCAGATTTCTGAATAGCCTTCTCTATATTTTGAAAACTGCTTTTGTCCCATGGCTGGATTACTAGGAGCCTTGCTTCCGGTACAGAAATACCAGCGATTTGGTTAAGCCGTGTGGAAGTGCCAGAATAATCTACCATTATGTGGTCAACCAGGGCAGGTGTAGCACGTCCGGTACGGATGCCGGCTAATTCTCTTTCCAGAACTTTAACTGATGTTTGCATTTTCCCTTCAATATTTGACAGAATATCATTAATCATTTTGATCCTCGCTATATACCAGTGTGCCAATAGGTTCGCCAATTATGGCTCGTTCTAAACTGTGAGGAGTTTGAAGATCAAATACTAGTATCGGTAGTTTGTTTTCCAGGCATAATGAAAGGGCGGTAGCATCCATTACTTTAAGATGAAGGTCTAGAGCTTCAAGATGAGTAAGTTTATCAAACTTCTTGGCACCGGGTTTTTTGAATGGGTCAGCGCTATAAATACCATCAACTTTATTTTTTGTCATCAGCAGAACATCAGCTTCGATTTCTATTGCTCGTAGAGCGGCTGCGGTATCGGTAGTCATGTAAGGATTTCCTGTACCACCAGCGAAAATAACCGTTCTGCCTTTCTCTAGGTGTCTGAGAGCACGGCGTCTGATGAAGGGCTCAGCTACTTGTTGAATGTTTATGGCCGATAATGTACGTGTTGTTACCCCTTCTCTTTCCAGAATATCTTGGAGAGCAAGGGCATTTATTACTGTAGCCAGCATGCCAGCATAGTCAGCGGTTACCCTGTCCATACCATTTGCTTCTGCTTCTGCTCCACGCCATATGTTTCCGCCCCCAACAACTATGCCTATAGTTCCACCCAATTCCATTACTTTTTTAATCTGCTTAGCTGTTTTGATTAAAGTAGGGGTATCAATACCATAATCTGTTTCGCCGCTAAAAGCCTCTCCGCTAAGCTTGAGCAAGACTCGTTTATATTTAGGGACACTCACTATTTAAATACCTAACTGCCCAGTTTAAACCTGGCAAATCTATTTACCTTAATATTCTCTCTAAGTTTGGCAATAGCTTCGTTAATAACATCTTGTATGGTTTTATCAGGATCCTTGATTGAGGTTTGCAGAAGCAGGCAATCTGCTTCAGGGTCTACATCTTTGCCTTCTGGTCCTTCAGGAATATCTTCCCTTGAAATAAATTTGGGGGGCATAGCTGCCACTTGCATTGCCAGGTTATGAGCCAGTTCCTTAAATTCACTGGTACGGGCTACGAAGTCAGTTTCACAATTAACTTCTACCATTGAGCCTATTGTTCCACCAGTATGTATATATGCTTCAATTAGTCCCTGTGAAACCGTACGATCTGCCTTTTTTTGTATGATAGTAATACTCCGCTCTTTCAAAAGATGGAGTGCTTTTTCTAAATCCCCTTCTGTTTCAAGGAGGGTGTTTCGGCACGCCATAATCCCAGCCCCAGTTTGATCTCTTAATTCTCTTAGCATAGCCGTGGAAATATTCAAACTCATTCTCCTTGTCTCATTTATCATTTATTGTTGTGAATTATTAAGGACTGGGGGTGCGGCAGTTTCTGTTATACTGGGGACTCCCGTTCCTCTTTCTGTTTCTTCTTCTGATAACATCAATGCTTCATTATTTTTAACTTCGATAATGGAATCAGAAATTCTGCTGCATACCAGCCTGATGGCTTTGATAGCATCGTCATTGGCTGGAATTGGGTAATCTATCCCATCCGGGTTACAATTAGTATCTACTATGGCTATTATTGGTATGCCTACTCGTTTGGCTTCAGCGAAGGCAATATTTTCCTTGGTGATGTCAACAATGAATAAGGCTGATGGCAGACTGGTCATCTCTTTGAAACCACCTAATTGCCTGTTAAGACGTATAATTTCCTCTCCAAGTTTTAAAGCCTCTTTTTTGGGAAGGCGATTAAAGTCTCCTCGTTCCTGCTGGTCTTCCAAACGTACCAAATAGTCTATCCGGGATTGTATGGTGGCGAAATTCGTCAGCACTCCGCCTATCCAGCGCTGGTTGACATAATACATTTCACAGCGTTTGGCTTCCTCTTCAACAATATCCTGAGCTTGTTTTTTAGTGCCAACGAAAAGGATATTACCACCTTCAGCTACTATTTGCTTAGCGAAATCACAGGCCTTTTGTAAAAAGGTGACCGTCTGTTCCAAGTCAATTATATGAATACCATTTCGCTTGGTAAAAATGTAACTTTTCATACGGGGATGCCAACGACTTGTTTGATGCCCAAAGTGGGCCCCGGCTTCTAACAGTTGCTTAATAGTTACGATATCTGGCAAGCTTTAACTCCTTTTTGTTATTAATCAGTCAATGTTTATCAATTAAATAGTATAGCATACCTTATTAGTGCACAACAATAATTAGAGTTACTTGTTATGCCTAATGTGAGTCAGTAATCTCTTTATCGATAACCCAATCGATGAGTTATCGTATAGTTACCATTCCTCACATGTTTCATTTTAATTCTACTCCATTACCTTTTATTAGGCAATACATTATGAAAGGCTGTTATAATTTGTTAGAAATTATAAATTTTGATAACGTAATGATGTTCCTAGTTATTGTTTGATTAGAAATGAGTATATAAGTTATAATATGCAGTATGAAAAATATAAAAATTATTCCGTGTCTAGATATAAAAGAAGGTAGAGTAGTCAAAGGAGTTAAGTTTGTAAACCTCGTGGATGCACGAGATCCGGTAGAGGCGGCCTCAGCCTATTGCCGTGAAGGGGCGGATGAGCTGGTTTTTCTGGATATTTTTGCTACAGTGGAGAATAGAAAAACTAGGCTGGAGTGGGTAAAAAGGGTAGTTGACGTGGTTACTATTCCATTCGCAGTAGGAGGTGGCATCAGCAGTATTGAAGACATGAGAGCCTTACTTGATATTGGTGTAAATAAGGTCTCTATCAATACAGCCGCTGTTAGAGATCCAGAACTTATAAAAAGAGCATCTAAGGAATTTGGTAAGGGTAGTTTAGTAGTGGCAATTGATGGCAAGAAGAATCCATCTGGTAGTACTAGCCCTCGATTAGAGGTAGTAGTAAAGAGTGGAGATGAAGCCACTGGGATTGATATTGTTAGCTGGGCAAAACGAGTAGAAGAATTAGGTGCCGGGGAGATTTTACTTACCAGTAAGGATGCTGACGGGACAAAAGAAGGCTATGATTTGGAGATGACCAGAGCGGTAGCTGAGGCAGTTAATATTCCGGTGACAGCTTCCGGTGGTGCGGGTAAATTAGAGCATCTGTATGATGCTGTGGT
>JAQTVP010000135.1 GCA_028707015.1 Dehalococcoidales bacterium
ATTAGCGATGCGATAATAGTCATTCCTCGCTTTGGCAACGCTAATCACATTGGGATAAGCCTGTGCGAGACGCTCCGCCCTCTTATGGTCTTTCGCTGTAACCAGTGATGTCCTTATTTGACCTTTTGAACGAAATCTGATTTTCCAAGTATCCTCTATCGTCGCTGCTCTACTCATTTCAAATTCTCCCTTACTTTTTTCTTCAACTTGCGTTTGTATTTTTTGTAACCATTACCTTTAGACTTTCGCTTTGTCATACCAACCTCCTAGTGTTTTTAATCTAATTGGTATATCCCCACCAAATAATAAGAAATTAACATACGGCGACCTCTTCAGAACCTCATATAACCCAACTGAAATTATAGTAGCTAATAACGCAGCCAGCCAATAATTAGATGCTATCCCTACGAATACAATATGAATCAAATATACCCCTATAGAAATCGAGCCAAGATAGGAAAAAAGGTTCATCACGGGCTGCCATCTAATCAATCTGGCTAATGAATAAACAAATGCCGAACCCGACAGCGCCATTAGCCCCATTATCGCAACTAGCCCACCATACCCATTGTTTATAGCCGGAACTATTGATGCCAATCCAAAGCACCCGTATTCTTGGTTTTGATACGGAATCATCCAATTAAACAAATACGAGCACAACGGAAATACCACCAATGAAACGTACGCTAACTTTCCGTTTAACTTATAATGATGTAATGTATACCCTAGTAAAAAAAACAACCCATACCACTTTACAGTAAAGAAGCCAAACATTGTTATCGGAATAAAATTAATCACCACTGCGAACAATACGGTTATAAATATAAGTGGGATTTTAATCTTTATTCTACTCCGCTCTAATAAATAAGTTATCGGATAGCATAAAATTATCGTCCAGAGACACCATAATACCAATCCGCTAAACCCTGAGATAATAATGTGGTATATATAAGCTATAAACCCAATTCCATACAAACTAAAAAAGTCCATAATATCAGGCACAAAATTGCCAGCCAGCCAATAGATAACCGTAAATATCACCAGAGGAATAAACCATTTCGTTGTATGTTTTTTCACCCAAACCCAGTCACCAATTTTCCCATAAACTAAATACCCTGATATAATCATAAACATCGGCATAAAGAATGATGATATAACATTGAATAAACCATAATCGTAATATAACAATGCGTCCGTACTGTTCTTGCCTATTGCGTGGGCTAAGACCACTAATATGATTCCCATCCCTTTCACAATATCAATCGTTTGGTTTCTCATTTTATAATATCCGTTGCATCATAAAACTCTTTAGACGGGTTCCCTGTCCCTTTTGTGATATAAACTTTAGGGTAATAAAATATTTCATCGAGATTTTCGTAATCGCATCCAAGGAACTCACGAAACACTGTCCTGAAAGTGTTAACTGAACTTTGCGGAATTTCTATCTCTCTCGGCAGGTAATAAGCACTCAATATAAAAGCACGTTGTTTCATTAGTTTAGTATCGTTCACCCATCCCGTTGAATACATCTCATTATAAAATTCGCTGGTTGAAATTCCCTCATCCGCTTGCAATATAATAATGGAATCAGGCGACGCTCCGATAATATCATCTATTACCGCTTCTAGTTGGTTATTTATATAATCAACATGCTGAAAATACACATATTCTGTGGTAAGCGAAGGGTTTGGTTCCATAATCTCCCCATTCCCGTGAAACAAGGCACAAGCATGATGCGGAATTAAGATATGAGCGAATATAAATCGAGGCTGGTCTTCTTGTTGAGGTAATTGCCGCAACGTATCTAACTGGTACAGTATAACCTTCCGCTGTATTTCCGCCATACTGGGGAATATCCCAAAATGACGAAGCAAGGTAGAACCCCATAACTGAGATGAGAAACTATTATTGATAATCTGCGGCACTTCGTAATTTTCGTCAGCATACAAAATCTTTTCTGTACCACTCCAATTGGAACTCAGATTGATTACTTTATATCCCAACTCATGCGCCTGTTCAAATACCTTGTTCGTCTGGATTGACTGGTAACAATACTCTCTGTCGCCGGGGTCATCAATATAATCCATCGCCAATATCGACGGAACCGATATATAAGTTCGTGGATAATTACAAAAAGCGTCTTCCTCAACTACAAAACCATCTTCCTTTAAATAACCAGTGAAATAACTATTATCATACCCAAGGCTTGCCATTATATCATTTGACGCATAGCTATCAAGGATAATGTAATAAATATCCGGGCTATCCGTATCACTAATCACATCATTGATGGGTTTATAATCCAAACTGGCATGATAAACTGCGATATTAAATAAGGGCACAATTAATAACCCCACCAAAAGCAACAGTGCTATCCGATTTAAATAAACAACTATTTTATTGTTGATTTTTAGAAAATAGATAATTATCGCTCCGAACATGAACACAAGCGAAACCATGTTATTATATCCCCATGTAAATACCCCAACCGCAATAAGTACGGATATTAGATTAGCCATCAATTTATCTTTGCTCAATAAATACATAGCCAGTGTGATTAAAGAACATAATATTACAGCCCCTACAACTGAGGACAACACCTGAACAGGCAGAAATAATACAATATTGTTGGCATAATAACTAACCACAAAGTACAGACCCACTAATGGAGAACTGAGCCAGACTAACTTATTCATTTTACCCTCATTAGATATAAAACCCTGTTTGTACCATCAACGGGAATTTTCTCAACTATCTCGAAATATTTAACAAACACCTCCTCAAATGAGTCAAAGTCGTAAATATCCTTTCGGTTAACCATCAACTTTTTAACCTGCGTATCATCCTTAGACACAAACTCAACAATCGCATTTCTACAGATAACCGCAAGGAACTGCGCTATTTCGTCTAATGGTATCTCATATGTAATAATTAGATGATGAATTAGCGCAAGAGCCATCACGCAATCTACTGGCGACCTTGCAATCAAAGAATCCCTCTCTTTATTTGCCCACCCGATGTACGGGCTTGGATTTGACAAATCCATGACAAGCGACAGACAATTTTGAGAATTTATCTCCGCACATCCGTAATCATTATCGAAGGCAACTACATTTTTAGCTATACTAGCCGCTATCTTGGTAAAATCCCCGTTATTAGCCCCTAAATCCCAAACCGTTCCCGGTTTAATCTTCTCAAGATAATGACGTACTACCTGTTTTTTGTGATTAAAACTGAAATCGTTGTAATTCATTACCTTTCGATACTCAGTCCAGCCACCTTCCGGATTCCATTTTAACTTTTTGACGGAGTTTTCGAGGTGCTTAAGTATGGAATACAATAATACCTTCGGTAATTTTGCCTTACCCTGTTTACTGAATTTATTTTGTGCCTTTGCGTTTAACCGAACGTGAATATTAATCCCACTGTCTAAATTATGGGGAAGTAATTTAGCCGCAAGGTCAAGCGGTATCCCGTCGATATAATCACGAAGAAGCAGCCCCAATCTAACATCCTTGTACACCATGAGTTGTAACGGTGCTAGAAAATGCTGGCAGAACTGCTTGTAAGCGACCCACCCTTCTCCGTCTTTATATTCTTCGAAAGAAAGGGTATCTATAAATACTGGCTTCCCCTCGACAAACTGAACATTATAAGCAGAGGCATCCTTTAAACTCATCCCGTATTCCAAAGCAATGCTTTCTATTTTTAATGTAAGTAAAGCCGCTTGCTTCAACTGGCTAAAACACCACTCATAGGGATAAGAAATAAACGGGATTATTTTCGGTTTAATAACATCATCCCTTATTTGAACATGATAAACAATCAGTCCCTCTCTCAGTAAGGCATCATAAAGCCCGGAACTCATCAATTTAGTGAAACTACCTTTATATATCTGGTTAATCTCACGTAACAACGTATCCCCATCCCAATAGAGATAACCGCTTGGGTCACGAAATGAACTATTTATTCTTGCCACTTCTGTCTGCCTTAATCTTTCGGATAATCTCCCTTATATCCTTCCAATGTACTCCACCAATCAACGCTATGGCTATACTGATACCAATGATTATCTGAGTAACTACAACCGCAATTGCCCCATACATGCTACTCCTCCGCCTTTTTAAATTTTACAGTTTTAGTTCGTCTGTCAACTAAAGCCATCACTAAATATAACACTACTAATATCAAGCTAACATTTAACACACTATGATTGGACATTGTAATAAAAGACCATGAATTAATTTCGCATGCCCCGGTAATGATATCGTAGGGATTATTTGGAACCCAATGCCACTGCCCCGGAGGTTCCGTTGGCATTTTATCAATGACTCCGATATTTTCTTTAGCCGGAATAACTTCGCATCCGTAAGTTCTAGAATCCGTCGTCCTCGTCGTCCAAACGTTCTCGTTCAATTCTACAATAGATACTGCCAGAAGATTCTGTCTGATTAGCCTGTCCTCACTTGAGTTATCTTCAAATTTTATTCCCTGCTCCGTTAGCATC
>JAQTVP010000136.1 GCA_028707015.1 Dehalococcoidales bacterium
CAGAGTAGCCTTCAATTTGACATGATTACTCTAGAGAACACGCACTTTGCTCGGGGAGGGGGTAAAGCGGGTAAAGGACGCGAGTCGACACCCGATTACCTGTTTACTTCTGAAGCACTGTACAGCTACTTGAACCACCTAACAGGTCAAGGAGTTGTGATTGTAGAAGAACCTGTAAATGATTCCGCACGTGAGCCGCTGGTCTGGAAGTTACTGTTTACGATGCGACAGGTTTTATTTGAAAGAGGTAATTCGTAGCCCGAGCAGCACTTCTTCGTTTTTCAGTGGACAACTAATACCAGTAACTTCTTTCAGATTCTCATGAAGAAGACCCCTTTTACTGATAATGAAGTCTCCAATTTGATGCAGTGGCTTGATGATATAGATAACATACAAAAGATTGAAGAGGTCAAAGGCCTCCGGATGGGGCCGATAAGAGCAAAAACAACCGTGCTTCATCTTCCGCGCAAGACATTTTCTACTACAACATCTCAAATACTGCGTGGAGAGGTCAGCGACGATTTCCTAAGGGCACATAACATTCGAACGATAATGGATGATCGCCCATTTATTTTTGACGTTGACCCGTCTCATTTTAGTTTGAAAAAGGTGTATGCCAATATTCTGTACATGGTATTACCACTGGTGGCACTTATTTTCTGGTTTTTGGGCCGTCGTAGAAGAGTACTAGTTGGTTTACTACCGCACATGTTCACGGTTGCCTTTACTGGGTTTTGAAGGGAAGCGGCTATCGCTGGACATGTTAGGTATCACGATTTATCTTGATGGTGAGAACGTAGAAATAGCGGGGGTGCTATCTCCGGAAGATAGTAGTATTGTGCTCAAATCATCCCGATGTTTATCTGTCAATAATCTCTTAATAACAAAAAGGACAGTTACTATTCCCCCTTCTCTTTAATTCCCGATCTAACAATATTGACTTACATTCGTTTAATTAGCTTAGGTAGAAGTTTAAGTTTCTTGAAAAGCGGGGCCGATGTACCCCATGCTCTGGTCATGGCTTCAGCACGTAGATCGAAAGAAGGTGCTTCGTTCGGATCTATCAGGACATCAACTACAGTTGGCCTATTGTTCTGTAATGCTTCTTTAACAACTGACTCCACTTCATCAGGTTTAGTTATTCTTAATCCTTCAGCTCCCATCGCTTCAGCAAATTTAACGAAGTCAGGATTAATAAATTCACTGGATATCCTTCTCCCTCCGAACATGAGATTTTGGAGATCTGATATCATAGCTAGAGATTGGTTATTTAAAATAAACCATTTTACAGGAATATTGTAGTTAACGGCTGTTGCGACTTCCATACCCTGCATTTGGAAATCACCATCGCCGCATACGCATATTACCTGCTGATCTCCAGCGGCGATTTGACCTCCAATTGCTGCAGAAACTCCATATCCCATGGAAGCTAAACTTGAGCAAATATAAAAAGTGTTTGGCATTGTGGAAAGGAAAAAGCTCTCGAGCCATGGTAGAGTATTGCCAATATCACCAAATACAATTGTGCCAAGAGGTAAAGAATCTCTTAATAACTTCATGAAACGCTGAGGTTTAAGAGGCATATCATCAGATAACATTATCTCATCATGAAAATATTCTCTTTGCTTCTTCATTTGAAGAATGTGAGAGCTATCAACGAGTTGGCTGAGGGTACTTTCTTGCTTCATAGCTTCTATAAGCTGCTGCAATACCAGATTTGAGTCACCCATAAGTCCTATTGTGACCGGATAATTTTTACCCATCTCCCAAGTGTCAATGTCGATTTGAATAAGAGCGTTTGATGGTTGGAATCGAGAATCCCAGGCATGACTTGTGAATTCACTAAAACTGGTACCTACAGCTATCAGTACATCAATATCTGAGCGCAAATATTTATTTGCTATATTTGTTCCATACAGTCCCACACAACCCAAACTTAAATCGTGGTCTTCTGGTATAATTCCCTTCCCCCGCAAAGTTGTGGCAATAGGAATGCTATACATTTCGACTATATTTAATATTTCCTGATTCGAATTTAGTGCTCCCGCTCCAGCAAGAATCACCGGATTCTTCGAAGACAGAATTAAATTTGCCGCTCTAGTAATATCGTCCGATGCTGCTAAAGCAGGTAACCTGTTTATTTTTTCGGATAATTCAGTTTCTTTAGTATTGAATTCAGTAGCAAATACGTTGGCCATAATATCCAGATGAACAGGTCCAGGTCTGCCATTTACAGCCAGTCGATATGCATTACGCATGGTTTCTTTTACTTTATCAACACTGCTTATCCGTTCTGAGTATTTTGTCATACCATTGAATAGTTCGACGTGGTCTATCGTTCTTCCGACTCCCGTTGCTTCCTGCAGGCCACCTTTCCCGACTGCACTACTTCCTATCTGGGCTGTTATAATGAGTAATGGAATCGAATCCATGTACGCCGAGGCCACGCCGGTAGTTAGATTTGTTGCTCCAGGCCCCACAGTGCCCGTGCAAATCCCAATCTTATTGCTTACTTGTGCATAACCGGTGGCCATAAAGGAAGCTCCACTCTCATGTTTTGTTAGAATTGGAGTAATGTTGTTACTATAATACAAAGAATCATAGAATTTGCATAAATGCCCGCCGGGAACACCAAAGACATACTTAGCACCATTTGCTTCAAGAATCTTAACTACAATATCCGAACCGGCTAACTTCATTTTTCTCGCTCCCTTATACTGTAATATTTAGAGACTGTCATCATACACTAAAAATTAACAAACAACAATAACAATAGTGAGGATATTTTATTGATTATTTAGCTTTGGTAGGCCGTGAAATATACAAGGTAGAATTTTTTCAATGACGTTCACAATTGGTTGGCACATTATTTCTTGAACGGGGATACCGAGTAAAGTCGAACTCTATCTGAAATACAGATGAGATATCCGTGTGATGTGAAATGAAGAGGCCCTGGAATATTTCCAAGGCCTCTTTTAATCTTCAATGTGTGTATCGTATACCTATTTCCTTTTCCCTTGTGGTGTGTTGGCACTCGGGATTGTGAACTATCTTTTTCAGCTGGGACAAACAAAACAAGACACGACGTGGTCATCCTGTCTCAGCATTACTGGCTTTATTACGCTATATCATCGGGATGTTTTTGTTGTAAGGTTTTTTTGATATTGCCAAAACCAAATTTTACAATCCGCATACTATTTAGAGATGTAGTTTCATCATTTGGAATCAGATGAATTATTTGATAGTTTAATAACAATTAAAAAGCAGGTGGCCTAATAGCGGATATTAAAAGAAGCCTTGGTAGTTACCGATCCAGCAATAATTTGGCAGGGAAGAAATTCAGAATTATAGAGTATCCGTCAAATAAAAGACTGGGAACTTTCAATTTTTACTTCAGTTTATAATTATTCATATAGATGCTGCCTATTTTATGGAGATGCAATAGATTGTCAGGATAATCGCTATAGCTGTTGTTATATGTGAATAAAACCGATGCCAGTAATCCTCTGTTAAGCCTGTTCATCTGCCTCCATAACCAGGCCCTGATAGTCAATATGAAGAATACCGCTATGAGTCAGATAGCATCCATTTGCTCTGCCAGGACGATCATATGATACCCCGAAAACAGCAAATCGTTCAGTGCTGTTCTTTTAGTATTAGCTGCAAGATATACTATCCAATAATATTCTTCTATTAAAGGTAAAGGATTTAAGAGGATAAAATATACCAGAAATACTGACCATGTCTGTTCATTTAATCAGATACTTCGGATATATGAATTAATGTCATCCGATACCGATAGCAAAGGCCACAAGATATATAGAAGTAAACCGCTAGTTGCCCCGACCAATGCTGTGATGGAGAGGATCCAGCGTCTGTTGCCCTGAAAAATATGTTTTATGATTATTTATGTCTTAGATAGCAAGATGACCGCGGCCACTTCCGCGTGATAGCCGAGAATAGCCAGCCATCAATTGTGAAAAACCAGCAGGCCGATAATGATGGTAATTATACGGAATGAGTGGGAGAAGTATCTTCTTGATAAGTATAGAGTTCATGATTTTATAGATTACCACAGGTGCCCGGAGTGAAAAAGGTCCATTACTGACCGGATATCGGATACTGGGAAGAAACAGAGCCTGCTAAAATAGGGGATTATGTGGTTAAATTAGTTCTTGATTTACATGATGTTTATAATAAGGTCTTCAAGATTGACGCGGAACTAAACCTGGTTACTGTATGGAGTTGAGGCAATCCACAAGAGAGTCGGCAACAATATCGCGTTGCCAGTGGCGGATGTTATCGGATGCGAGTTCTGAGCTTATTGTATCCGGCTCTCTGGCAAGCTGTTCGAGGCTGGTTAACGGCCAGAGTATAGATGGATTAAGGGACAGGTTGGAGGCCAGTGAAGTACGCCATTCTTTGAGGCGTCAAAAACGACGGAGCTGTTCTCTGGTGGCCCATACAGACTTTCTGGTGAGCGGCCGGTGTATTGGCG
>JAQTVP010000137.1 GCA_028707015.1 Dehalococcoidales bacterium
GGTGCTACTAACTATTCAGTGATCCTTTTACAAAAGGGTTTGCTTACATCCATTCAAGTAGAAATTTATGTCGCCGTTCTTGCGACAGCAATAAGCTTAGTAGCCTTATGGTTACGCTGGCGTAAGACTAGAGAGCCCAAACAAGATTTTACAGATCTTGAAGCTAGCTGAGGATATTCCAAAATTCAAACCTTCTCGTTATTATGAAGAAATTCTAGAATATTCACTAATACTCATTTGGTGACTATTATTTAAAGTAAAAAGTAGACCTGTTCACTCTTGAGTACATTGTTTAAAGGGGAAAAATCCCAATGTTCGTTGGAATATTATTTGATATGAATTGATTTCCTATGCTACAGTGGAGACCGAAGTAAGAACGGCCTCTAGAGTGGTAAGATTTTGGGTATTCGTATTAGAGTACATTATACGTGGATTCTTGTATTTGCCTTGGTAACAGCAATCATATCTACTCAGTTTTCTGAGAATTATCCTTTATGGCAGAGGATTACTCTTGGTTTAGTCGTTTCCCTGCTATTTTTATTAGCGGCCACTATTCGTGAGATTATACTCAATACAGCAGCATTCGGTAAAGAAATTTCCATCAAGAAGATAACCGTATTTGCTTTTGGTGGGGTATATCAGGAGAACAAGAATAAAATTGAATCAACTCACCTACCGCTGCTGTATTTAGCCAGGTTTTTTTCAAATCTAGTAATAGCTGTAATATTTTATGGGCTTTACGCTACTTTCATCAACACCAGCAATTTCATGATGGCTGGAGTCACCCAGTGGCTGGCCTATATTTATATTGTGCTTTTTCTACTGCATTTAGTTCCGGCTTTTCCTCTCGATGGAGGCCAAATCTTGAGGTTAATCATCTGGAGGTCAACCGGAGACTATTATAAAGCCACCAAGATAGCCAGTTTGATCGGATGGGCTATCGGGCTATTTTTGATATTTACCGCTGTTCTGGTGTTTATTATCACAAAGTTGTGGATGATTAGCCTGTTGATAGTTATAATCGGCTGGGTTATACAGGACGCAGCCGGAAATACCCGCCAAAGAATAAACACACTCATGACCCTTCGAGGTATCAGAGCCCGTGATATTATGACCACGGAATATCTGGCAATGCCCCGGCAAATGAACATTGGACAGCTGGTCCGGGAGTATATCCTCATAAAAGGATGGCGTTACGTCGTGGTAGTTAGCGACACCCAACTACAGGGTATTCTGACCGTACAGCGGATAAAATCGATCCCACGGAAACGCTGGGCTTTAACAACCATAGACGATATCATGACTCCCTCTGATAACTCCATCACGGCTTATCCTCAACAAACAGTCGACGTCCTACTTGAGGCGATGGACCAACGGAGACTCGATTATTTACCAGTCCTGGATGAAAACAAATTAATCGGCGTGGTAAGCCGAGAAACCCTGATAAGCTTGGTTAAGACCCGAGCCGGATTCGGGTTCTGAGCCTGCTTTATGCCAGGTAATTTATTCCGACAATGTCTTTACAGGGAAGCTATCGATTATTTTTATCTGGCGGCTTTCCTTGTAGTATACTCGCCATTGTGCCCTGAGCCAGCGGAAGGGGCTTTGCGCCTGCGACCATATACGTAATCTTAGGTCATGCAGGTCGTCCGTTTCCCATGATACCTGCACTATGCTGGTTAATTGGGTGCCTGTCTCCAGTTCAACTTCATAATGGTCACGCTTAATTCCCAGGGGGAGTAAACCCTGTTGATAGACACTCCAATCTACTCGTACACTACTTCGCGGGGCAGCCCGGGTAATTAAATAAATCCGTCCGTCTTGAGGATCATCAGGGTTTAACCATTCGGATTGTTTGATTCCTGTCAGTATCGGGAAGGAGTTCTTTTGGTTAGTCTGGAAACTGCTGCGTATATTCCCTTTAGAACTTTCTCCAACTATGTCTTGCCACTCTTGCCACTTGAAATATGAATTATTTTTATGTATCACAGTGCCGCTACTTTCCAGAACCCCAGCAACCAGGTCCTGCCAGTAGTCCATTCCTGGTAAAAATCCAGCCTTGCGTTCGAAGGCACCGCCTCTGGCAAAAACAGAGCATTCCACATTCCCCCCGAAGATATAGCGCAGTATCTGGTCCGCCATAAAATTGGAGACCTCTTCCAGCTTCGTAAAATCGCCGTGAGAGTACTGCCCATAGTAGACCACATCGGCTCCGTCAGAATACTGACCAGAAATCGGGACAATTGAGTCATCCACGTCCCTAGGCAGAGCATCTATTCCACGGACATTAAATTGACTGCTCAGCGGGCTGGATTCACTTGATATGAAGGCCAGCCAGTGTTTATTCGAACTCACCCATTTCCCGTCTTGAGAGCTATCGTAGTTGACCAAAGACTCCAGCACCCCTTGGCTGGAAATTAACATTTGGGCACACCAGTAATCCAGAGCAGTATCCCCGCCAACATAATAACAATTCACCAGACTTTTAATAGGGCTGTTGATGGTCACTACAGTGGATACTTTATCGGCAAGATTGTCGATATTATGTGACACGGCATAAAGCGCCGCCTTTCCCCCCATACTGTGTCCAATCAATACCAGGTTCTCTTTATTCTCAAAATGCTTGTTTATAGCATCGGCGATATTGTTAGCCCATGTCTCAATATCCACATCGTTCGGATAGCTTCTTAATAACATATCGGTCTGAATTTTAATGTCAGGATTGACGAATTCATAGTTCTTGATATAGGCCGGCAGCTGAGCTTCAATCGAGTCCGCAAGGAGTTGAAGAGCCCCGGCATTACCACCCATGCCATGTAGAAAAACAAAATTTACCTCCTTAACCTTCTCAGTATCGGCTGATTCCGCCTGCGCTAAGCCCGGGCACACCGTACCGATGAATAACACGCTCAATATAATCAATAATAATCGCTTCATGTTCACCTTGAGGATTAAACAGAAAATGAAGTAAATCGCTTTTCCGGTTCCTATCAAAGTCTATGGTAACACCCATTCAGATATGATTTCAATAAGACGCATCTAGCAGCCAGTTGTGCAAGGAATTGGAGTAGCATGTTAATTGATTTTTTGATATTACTCAATTATGGTTGCTAATTTCATCAATAATAAAAATACCAAAATAGGCTTGAATAATGACAGGTAGTGACATTTAGCATAAGTCATAAATAACTTATTGGAGTAAGCATATGTTAAAAGAATCCGAATTACAAGCATTACGAAATCCTAAAACTGATGAATGGATAGATAAGAATATAAAACTTATGCGAGAAGTTTCCCTTCGAATATTGGAAGGTAAACCAACGGAAGAATTAGAAGCTATTCTTTTTAATGGGGCAAATCAGCCTTAATTTTCTTATTATTAGCCTCAATAACTTTCAATAAGGCGATAACAGTAGATTCTAATTAACTTCAAACGTAATAGGTTGGTTGTTCGAGGTCTGAAGGTCATCAATTCTATCATGGTCTTTCTTTACCTCCTGAAGAAATATCCTATATAAATCAACAAATTCTAGCCCAATTTTATCCGTTTTATTCTCCTTTTACATTAAATTGTGCTCATTATAGCATGATTACAATCTGTCCATAAAAAGCACTACGTGTCACAAATACGAATTGTAAAGCTACAGCAACCAAGATTAAGTAAAACCGATTTTTTCATTTCATTTACAGCCCACTTTTGCTAAAATCATAGCGGTGAAGAATAATTTCATTTTTTATTAATGGGAACGTTTGATATGACATTTAAAAAAACGCGAGACATAGCCTTTTTCCTTATCACTATACTGTCTCTCGCCTTCTTTATAAGTTCGTCGGTGTTGGCCAGTACTTTTGCTACCTGGATTTCAATGAGTAGTGGCACTACAGATGATCTGAATAGTATATGGGGTACTACCAGTACCGATGTCTTTGCGGTGGGTAAGTCAGGCACAATCTTACGTTATGATGGAACCAACTGGAGTTCAATGAGCAGTGGCACCACAAATGATCTCAACGGCGTCTGGGGGACATCCAACACCGATGTCTTTGCGGTGGGTAAGTCAGGCACAATCTTACGTTATGATGGAACCAACTGGAGTTCAATGAGCAGTGGCACCACAAATGATCTCAACGGCGTCTGGGGGACATCCAACACCGATGTCTTTGCGGTGGGTAAGTCAGGCACAATCTTACGTTATAATGGAACCAACTGGAGTTCAATGAACAGTGGTATCACGGGTGACCTTAATGGCGCTTGGGGGTCTACCAGTACGGATGTCTTCGCGGTAGGCAAGTCCGGGACAATCGGACATTTCGACGGAACTAAATGGAGCCTTATGAGCAGTGGCGCCACAAATGATCTCAACGGCGTCTGGGGTACTACCAGTACCGATGTCTTTGCGGTGGGTAAGTCAGGCACAATCTTACGTTATGATGGAACCAACTGGAGTTCAATGAACAGTGGTATCACGGGTGACCTTAATGGCGCTTG
>JAQTVP010000138.1 GCA_028707015.1 Dehalococcoidales bacterium
AATTAACCGAATGGCCGAAGGAATAAAAGCAGAAGTAATAGCCAAGGTAGAATTTTTTAATCCGACGAGCAGCGTAAAGGATAGGATAGGTGTGGCAATGATAGTTGATGCTGAGGAAAGAGCTTTAATTAACAAAGACACAGTTATCGTTGAACCTACCAGTGGTAATACCGGTATTGCCCTCGCTTTTGTCTGCGCAGCCAGAGGATACAAACTCATCCTCACTATGCCTGATACAATGTCATTAGAGCGAAGGCAGCTTTTGTCAATTTTCGGTGCCGAGCTAATATTAACGCCGGGATCCGAAGGCATGCCTGGTGCAATAAAAAAGGCAGAACAGTTAGTAGCAGAAAATACTAATTATTTCATGCCACAACAATTTGAAAATCCGGCAAATCCAGAAATACACCGATTGACCACTGCTGAGGAAATATGGCGGGATACCGATGGCAAAGTAGACATATTAGTTTGTGGGATTGGAACTGGGGGGACTCTTACCGGCGTAGCTGAAGTAATTAAAAAGAGAAAACCAGAATTCAAGGTTATTGCTGTTGAGCCCGCTGATTCTCCAATACTCACTGGTGGCAAACCAGGTGCGCATAAGATTCAGGGTATTGGTGCCGGTTTTATCCCGGATATTCTAAAAGCAGACTTAATTGATGAAATTATAACTGTAAGTAATGAGGACGCTGGAGTAACAGCAAGGAGATTAGCTAAAGAAGAAGGAATATTAGTTGGTATATCATCGGGAGCCGCCACATGGGCTGCCCTTGAAGTAGCGAAAAGGCCGGAAAATACTGATAAACAGATAGTGGTTATACTACCTGACACTGGAGAACGCTATCTGTCCACTTGGCTTTTCCAAGAAGTCAACCAGACAGCCTGAATATATAGGAGTAGAACAAACGACTGTGTATACAACATTAAAAGAGAGTTCACAAAAGATATTGGCTAAATATTTGAAGATAGCAAGCAGAGATAACTGCTCTTCCTGGAGTTTGTCTTTCAATCAGACTATTCTATCAATACTCAAGGAATTTATTATATTATTATGGCTCATGCGTTGCCCGCAAGGGCTAATAAGATAAAATATTAATCCAGAGAGGTAATAATATAGTGAAAACTATCACTGAAATAGACGAGAAAATTAAAAAAAGACAAGCCGTAGTTGTCACGGCTGAAGAAATACTGGATGTAGTTAAAAAGAAAGGCATCCAAAGGACTGCCCAAGAAGTAGATGTTGTTACTACCGGGACCTTCGGTCCAATGTGTTCCTCTGGTGCCTATTTGAACGTTGGGCACTCTAAACCGCGAATTAAATTGGGTGGGGGCAACACATATCTCAACGATGTTCCGGCTTATGCCGGGTTTGCTGCTGTCGATATATATATAGGATGCACAGCGTTACCTGACGATGATCCGAGAAATCAGACACACCCCGGTGAATTCAGATATGGCGGCGGCCACGTTATTGAAGAACTCGTTGCTGGTAATGATATACGACTGGCAGCTACCGCCTATGGTACAGATTGCTACCCGAAAAAGAGAATTGAAACCCGAATTAATATAAAAGATATCAATGAGGCCGTTCTCTTCAACCCTCGTAATGCCTACCAAAACTATAACGTGGCGGTAAACTTATCCGATAAAACAATCTATACCTATATGGGTATATTAAAACCAAGATTGGGTAACGCCAATTACTGCAGTGCCGGACAAATATCTCCATTACTGAATGACCCACTATACAAGACTATCGGAATCGGCACCAGAATATTCCTCGGCGGAGGGGTCGGTTACATTGCCTGGCAGGGAACACAGCATAACCCGGTAGTTCCGCGGACAGAAAACGGCGTACCGAGAAAACCTGCCGGAACCCTGGCGGTAATTGGTGACCTGAAGCAGATGAAACCAGAATGGCTGCGCGGAGTAAGCATGATAGGCTATGGTAATACTATGGCGGTTGGTATCGGGATTCCCATACCTATACTTTCGGAAGAAATCCTTAAGTATACATTAGTAAGAGATGAGGAAATTCTAGCTCCCATCGTCGATTACTCTGATGCCTATCCGCAGAGACAGCCAGATACCTTAGGGGAAGTTAATTATGCCCAGCTAAAATCAGGACAGATAGAAATACAAGGCAAACAGTTACCAACGACCTCATTATCCAGCTATTTCAAAGCAGTCGAGATTGCTCAAACTCTAAAGCAATGGATCCAGAAAGGTGAATTTAATCTGAGCGAACCGGTAGCACCGCTACCCGGTGTAGACTCTAACATCACCTTTAAGAATCTTGAAGGGTAGAAGATACAGTAATTATAATATAAGAAAAGGTAGATACTAGAGAGTAAATTAGCCAGAAATCCGGGACAGGATTTATCTTTCAAACTTTTCCTGTCTCAGGTAATAACTGCTCAATTAAAGAGGTGAATTATGGGAAGGATATACCTTGATTACGCAGCCACCACGCCAACACACCCGGATGTTCTGAAAGCAATGCTGCCCTATTTTAATGAAGATTTTGGAAATCCCTCAACTATCTGTTCTTACGGCCAGGAAGCCAAAGGTGAAATAGGAAATGCCAGAACCCAAATAGCTAACCTTATCGGATCCCGTGATGAAGAGATTATCTTTACCAGCGGCGGAACAGAAGCAGATAATTTCGCCATAAAGGGAATAGCTTTTGCTAACGAAAGCAAAGGAAATCACATAATTACCAGTTCTATTGAGCACCCTGCCGTCCTGGAAACTTGCAGATTTCTACAGAAAAACGGCTTTAACATTTCTTTTATCCCGGTAGACAAGCAAGGTTTAGTTGACCCCGATGGCGTCAGAAAGGCTATCACTAAAAATACGATACTTATTTCTATAATGCATGCTAATAATGAAATAGGCACAATAGAACCAATCGCCGAAATAAGTAAAGTTGCTAAGAAAGCCGGCGTCTATTTTCATACCGATGCTATACAAACAGCAGGGCATATCCCAATAGATGTCAATGAACTGGGAGTGGATTTACTTTCCATATCAGCTCACAAACTATACGGACCTAAAGGAATTGGAGCGCTATATATTAAAAAAGGTACTAGTTTAGCCACCTTCATGCATGGTGGGGAACAGGAACAAGGGCGTCGGGCAGGTACCGAGAATGTACCCGGAATAGTGGGTTTCGGTAAAGCAGCCGAACTTATTCAACAGGAGATAGATGATGAATCAAAAAGATTAATTTACCTTCGTGATCTGCTACTGACAGGCATTTTGGAGCGCATTAATCATTCCCGTCTTAATGGTCATCCGACAATGCGATTACCCAACAATGCCAATATAAGCATTGATTTTGCCGAGGGGGAATCAATGATTCTCAATCTTGATCTGGAAGGAATTTGTGCTGCTACCGGCTCTGCCTGCAGCTCAAGAAACCTTGAGCCGTCCCATGTGCTTCTGGCAACGGGACTTTCCCAGGAACAAGCGCACGGCTCACTGCGGTTTAGCTTAGGCAAATGGACTACCGAAGATGAAATAAAACGGGTTTTAGATGTTTTACCCAGAATCGTCGCCAGACTTAGAGCCATGTCACCCCTTCTCAAGAATCAATCAAAGATATGAGGAAATATTGTGAGTAGTAATGTAGCATCGCTATATAGCGAAAAAGTAATGGACCACTTCAGGAACCCGAGGAACGTTGGTGAGATAGCAAATCCTGATGGCATCGGGCATGTCGGTAATCCAACATGTGGTGACATTATGGAGCTTTATATCAAAGTTAACGATGATATTATCACCAATGCCAAGTTCAAAACCTTCGGCTGCGGAGCAGCCATCGCCACTAGTTCCATGGTTACCGAACTGGTCAAAGGAAAGAGTATAAAAGAGGCACTGGAAATATCCAATCAAGCAGTAGCAGAAGCACTTGGTGGATTGCCTCCGATTAAAATGCACTGCTCAATTTTGGCCGAGGAGGCACTTAAATCAGCTATTGATGATTATTCTGCTAAAAAGAAAATGCTGGAGGAGCAGAGATGAACAATCTGTATGAAATCAGTAAAATCTCAGTAGCAATAGACAATTCGTTAGTTTGTCTATTGCACAGGGCATTCTCCGATGTTCCGCAAAGGAATTATTCCTGTTGGGAAAGGAGTATGATATGGCCAGCATAGTTGCCGTTTGCAGTAGTAAAAAAAAGGGCACAAAAAAAGTAAATATAACTGCAGGTATCTTAAATAAAGATTATGGACTCGTCAGTGACGCCCATGCAGACTGCTCCACTCACCGTCAGGTAAGTCTGTTGGCAATTGAGAGCATCAAAAAGATGCAAGATTTAGGTTTTGCTATGAACCCTGGGGATTTCGCCGAAAATCTCACAACTGAGGGAAATGAATTAGTCTCTCTTCCTGTTGGTACACAGAATTGTGTTGGTGAAGAGAATATTCTGGAAATTATCCAAATCGGATAAGAGTGCCATACCAAGTGCGCTATTTATCA
>JAQTVP010000139.1 GCA_028707015.1 Dehalococcoidales bacterium
TTGTCACTAACTACATTTTCTAGGATTGTCTTTCCTTGCAACTCAGTATCTGAATTATTTAGCTCTTTAATAACCTTGCGGTAGAGTGTTTCAATGAAACCATACCTGTTCACCCGACCGTAGGTAGCCAGAGAACCGATGAGTCCAATATTGGGTCCTTCCGGTGTTTCAATAGGACAAATCCTGCCATAGTGAGAAAAGTGAACATCGCGAACTTCAAAGCCAGCACGTTTGCGGGATAGACCCCCTGGTCCCATTGCTGATAAACGGCGCTTGTGAGTTAACTCAGCTAATGGGTTAGTTTGATCCATAAATTGTGAAAGCTGTGAGCCACTGAAAAATTCCCAGATAGCGGCTACTACGGGGCGAATATTAATTAGAGCACTGGGTGTAACTGCCTCGGTGCTAATAATACTCATACGTTCCTTGGTTACTCGTTCCAAGCGTAATAGTCCAATATGGAACTGGTTTTGCATAAGTTCTCCAATAGTGCGTACTCGCCGATTTCCCAGATGGTCAATGTCATCGGGGGTATCATTGCCATTATTGACCAAGATAATATGCCTGATTATCTCCAAGATATCCTGGTTAGTTAAAGCAAGCTCTTCTGGGCTGATTTTTAGGCCTAAGCGCTTGTTAAGCTTATAACGGCCTACTTCTCCTAGATCATAATGCAATGGATTAAAGAACAGGTTGTTCATTAGTTTTTTAGCATTCCCAATATTTGGTGGATCTCCAGGCCGTAACTTTCTATATATATCGATTAATGCTTCAGCTTCATTTCTAATCAACGGCTCCCGTTCTATTGTTGATTTGATAAAATGATGTTCCGCCGAATCTTCTTCAGGAAATAAGTTTAATAAATCTTCGTCACTACCGTAGCCAATAGCTCTTAGTAATGTGGTAAACGGAATCTTTCGTTTACCATCTATTTTGGCTGAAATTATATCTCGGTTATTGGTTTCAAATTCTAACCAAGCTCCGCGGGTAGGGATCAGCTTGGCGCTACACAATCCTCGGCCACTAGTTACATCTTCTTTGATAGTGAGATAGACACCGGGAGAGCGCAGTAATTGGCTTACCACTACTCGTTCTGTTCCGCTTATAATAAATGTGCCTTTAGCTGTCATGAGGGGAATATCTCCAAAAAACAGATCCTGCTCTTTAATTTCTCCCGTTGCTTTGACCAGTAGCTTTGCTCTAACATAGAGGGGAGCAGAAAAAGTTAGATCCCGTTGGCGGCAATCCTGTTCATTTTTCCAGTCAGCAGGGAGACGGAATTCGTAGTCTGTGAAGCTAAGCTCCAGCTTGTTGCCAGTAAAATCATTGATGGGAGATATCCCTTTCAGTAACTGTTTTATCCCTTTTTCTTGAAACCATCGGAATGAATCCAGTTGTACTTCAATCAGATTAGGAACTTCCAGTATCTGGGATAATTTGGCATAAGATACCCTGGGAATATGATGTTTGCTTTCTTTAGTATTTGCCGGTGGCATAAGAATCATATCTAGCTTTACTCCTTAAATAAACACGCAGAATCTTTCTATTATTGTTTTGTAAATCTAAAATTAGGTTTTGTTTTGACCAGTGAAGAAACATAATAGAGTAATTTTATGAGTGGCATAACTACAAACCTACATGTTACTACTAATATTAGTCATTGTCAAGTAAATTTTGATAAATATGCCTTGGTATGAAAATATAATCGATATTATTTAGAAGCCGAGCTAAGTAAGAGCTATTGGCTTTAAAGTAATATAGCATACATTATAATAAAGTTACATGAAATAACAGGTGTTTCATTATCCTTGTCACTAATTTCCATTTCGGTGTAAAAAATCTCTATTGGGGAAAAACTATTAAAAATAGATATTATGAAAATAAAATTAGGGCTTATAGAATAACATAACTTAAATGGTCTGATGAATTATTTAGATCGTATATAATGCGGAAAAATACTTTATTATTTCCCTCACTTTGTTTGGTAAAAGCATTGTAACCGCAGCACTTAGTATTATGATGTGATTTAATATTTGTTCTTATTCCAACCTGCTGTTTCCTAATTATCATGCAGAGTTATAAAGATAGTCTTTCTGGGTCTTATTTTTGGTCTTGGCATAGCGGTGACTTTCTTGAAAAAACCTTGATCCATCTTCTCTATCATTGATTTTTCTTCTATAGTGTTTATTTCTGGCATCTCATTTAGTTTACCTAAGATATCTTCAAGGGGAGTAGGTTTGGGTAAACCAATGGTAATGGCAGTATCTCCTTTCCAAGAGCCAACCATTTGCAGAACATTACCCTGAAAAATATCTTCAACTCGATTAACGAATTTTATTAGCTGATTGGCATCAGCCGGTGGAGGTATAACAATCTGCATTTCTTCGGGTATAGAGCCAATGAGTTCATTTGAGTGATTCAGATCTTTGTTGAATTTTCCTTCATACTCAGCCCGAGATTTGGCCGTAATATTATTACTAATTACTATTGCTCCGTCGTAAACTTGCCTAATGGCTTGAGTGAGCTCGGTACGTTTTGCATCTTTAAGGAGGTAGCCAGTTGCACCTGCCTCCATTGCCTGTAATAGATACTCATCATATAAAGTTAACATGATAATACTGCAATAGGGTTGTTTTTGCTTTATCTGTCTGGTTAGTTCAATGCCATTTACCCCAGGCATTTTAATATCCATAAGAATAATGTTCGGTGAAAGTTTTTCTACTTGTGACATTGCTTCCGAGCCGTTAGCGCTTTGACCTACTATTTCCATATCATCTTCTTGTTCCAGCATATGTTTTAATCCCTCACGTACGACTTGGTGGTCGTCAACCAGAAGAATCCGAATATTATTTTTCATTTTTCTCCTATCCTTGTGATATTATCATAAACCTGATTAAATGGAGCTGATGTGGTGTTGTTCAGTTCATTTATTTGATATTATTTACTTATGGTTAATTTCGGAAGTCTCTAAAGGATAAAACTGCTGACCAAAAAGTATCAAATTAGTGAATATGCATAGTTTGTATTGATAAAAACTTAACTGTTGAGTTAATATTTTGGGTACTAAATAATATTTTTTTTGTGAGCTTCTGATACTGCTTCGGAACGATTACGGACCTCCATTTTATCAAAAATAACACGTACGCTTCTTTTAACCGAAGCCTGACTTAGAAACAGCTGGTTAGCAATTTCTTTAGTAGTTATACCTTCAGCAATCATTCGTAAAATAGATAATTCTCGCTCGGTCAAGCGATTTTGGTTTTTATTGTTTGGAGGGATAGCGAGTTCAGCTAATTGAGTGCGGCTTAGTGATAGATTAAGTGGAGAAAGACCTTGATGGACGGCTCGAATAGCTTTGACCAGTTCTTCTCGTTTAACATCCTTAAGCAGATAACCTACTGCTCCGGCTTCGATAGCTTCAGCAAGATATTCATCATAAAGGGTCAGCATGATAATGCTTGAGGTGGGATGCTTTGCTTTTATTTGTCTGGTAAGCTCAATTCCATTTACATCGGGCATTTTAATATCAACCAGGATAATCTCCGGGTTAAGTAAGTCTAATTGAGTTAACGCTTCCCTGGCATTATTCGCTTCACCAATTACCTGTATATCGGTTTCCAGTTCCAGCATGCGTCTTAATCCCTCACGTACTACCTGATGATCATCTATCAGAAATATCCGTATATTCCCCATATTTTTATCCTTTTTTATACTCGAGCCGGAAGGCTCAAAGTTATAATAGTTCCTTTTTCACTTGATTTTATATTAATATTACCTCCTAATGTTTCAATTCTTTGCTGCATGCCCAATAAGCCCATATGTCCTGCCGATATAGCACTGTCAAGTGTTTGGGAAAGGTTAAATCCTCTCCCATTATCTCGGATTTCAACCAGAAGTTTATCCGCTTGAAATTGCAGGTTGAGATTTACTATGGTAGCCTTGGCATGTTTCCTGATATTATTAAGAGCCTCTTGAACTATTCGGTAAGTTGCTATCTCTACATTTGATGTCAGTCGGATTGGTGTACCAGTTTCATTGAATTGTGGATCAATGCCGTCATTTTTTAATTCTTCCAGATTTTGCCGTATCGCGTGGCTAAGCCCTAATTCATCCAGAGCCGGAGGCCGAAGGCCAATTAATACCCGGCGTAACTCTTTCAGGCTTTTATCTATAGTGTTTTCCATTTCTACTAATTCACTTTGCGCTTTGCTGTTGCCGTTGCCTGAAAGGAGGTAATGTACAGTCTGAATTTGGTAGGAGGCGGCAGCTAGCCATTGGGCAACACCATCATGTAGATCAATGGAAATTCTCTCCCGTTCTTCTTCTTGTGCCAAGACTACCTGGGCTAAAAGTTGTTCTACCTGGTGCTGCTGTTTTGTAAGGCTATCAAACATTCTGGCGTTTTCTATTATTATACCAGCCTGGTTTGCCAGACTCATCACCAGTTCTATATCTCCT